>NZ_JANPEO010000160.1:0-3092 GCF_031422975.1 Nocardioides sp.
CGTGACTTGGTCGGCCGGCTGTTCTTCGCCGACTGCCCTGCTCGAGGCGCCGTTGCCGTGGCGGACATGTCAGAGACCGGTGCCGATCGACGACGCCTTGGACTGCATCTCCTTGACTGCATCCTCGGGCTCGGCGGCGCCCTTCGAGGCCTGCTCGACGAGAGTGTCGATCGTCGCGGCGACCTGCTCCCAGGTCGGCACGGCCGGCGGCGCCTCGGTGGTCTTGAGCTGCGTGCCGAAGACCTGGAGCTGCGGGTCCTCGGCGAGCTCGCCGCTGTCCCAGGCGGCCTGGACGGCAGGCAGGTCGCCGACCGTGTCGTAGAAGCCCTGCTGCGTCTGCGGCTCGCTGAGCCACTGGACGTACTTCCAGGCGGCGTCGCTGTTGTCGGAGTCCTGGAAGACCGCGAGGTCACCACCGCCGACGAACGACGTGCCGGGCCCGGATTCCTTGCCCGGCAGCGGCGCCACGGCGTACTCCTCGGTCGTCAGACCCGCCTCCTCGACGAGGCCGGTGTGCCAGGGGCCGGAGATGAACGAGCCGTAGCTGCCATCGGCGAAGCCGCTCTCGAGCTCGCCCGGGTCCAGCAACCGCGACGGTGAGAGGTCCTCGTCGAAGTACGACGTGTAGTAGTCGAGCGCCTCGGTCATCTCGGGGGAGTCGATCGTGTACGCCGTGCCGGCGTCGTTGGTGACTGAGGCACCGTTGGACCAGGCGAACGGGAGCACGGACTGCCAGGAGCCGGTCTGGCCGGGCTGGAGGCTGATGCCGTAGTCGGCGCCACCCTTCTCCTTCATGTCGGTGGCGAACTGGTGCAGCTCGTCCCAGGTCTGGGGGGCCTTGGTCCAGCCGGCCTTCGCGGCCATGTCCTTGCGGTAGTAGAGGACCCGCGTCTCGACATACCAGGGGACGCCGTAGGACGTGCCGCCGACCTCGGTCGAACCCCACGCGCCGGGGAAGAAGGCGGCCTCGTCGACGAGGCCCTCGGGAGTCGGCATCAGGCCGCCGGCCTGGGCGAACTCGCCCATCCACGTGGTGCCGACCAGGCTGACGTCAGGGGTCTCGCCACTCGCGATCGCATTGGCGATCTTGTTGTGCGCGGCGTCCCACGGGATGGCGGTCACGTTGACCTCCGCGTCGGGATTGGCCTCCTCGAAGTCTGCCGAGAACGCCTGGAGCTCTTCGCCCTCGGTGCCCATCGCCCAGACCTCGATGGTCCCGGTGGCGGCACCGTCGGCGATCGCCGTGCTCTGTGCCTCGCCACCGCCCCCGGCATCGTCGCGTCCACAGGACGTGAGGACGAGGCTGGTGACGGCGAGAACGGCGAGGGCGGTGGACGTGCGCATCATGTGGGTTCCTTAGGTGAGGTGGAACGGCTGCTGCTGCTTCTGATCACGAGCTCGGTCTGGAGCAGCTCGTGGCGGGGCTCGGTGCGTTCCTCGACGATGAGCTCGTCGAGAAGTCGGGCGGCTGTCGCGCCGAGCTGGCGCATGGGCTGGCGGACGGTGGTCAGGCCGGCGTAGCGCGCGGCCATCACGTCGTCCCAGCCGGTCACCATCACGGTGCCGGGGACGTCGACGCCGGCAGCCTTGAGCTGGCCGAGCAGTCCGAGCGCGAGCTCGTCGTTGGCGCACACGAAGGCGTCGGGCAGGTCGTCGGTCGCAAGGGCGGCGGTGGCCACCGCCGCGCCGGACTCCTCGTCGAGCTCGTCGACGGTCACCAGCTCGGGGATGCGCCCGGCGCCCGCCTGCCGGAAGGCGGCCTGGACACCCTCCCACCGCTCGGCAACGTCGGGGGAGGCGACCGGGTCGCCGACGAAGCGAAGGGTGCGGACCCCTTCGGACAGCAGGTGCTGCGTGAGGGTGCGGGCGCTGGCGTGGTTCTCGGCGTTGACCGAGTCGACGGACCCGATCGGGGGACGCGCGACGAGGACCAGCTTGGTGCGGCGGGCTGCGAGGTGCAGCACGGCGGCGTCGCTGACGGTGCGGCCGAGGATGACCAGCCCGTCGCAGCGACCGGCCATCTCACGCACGGCCGCCTCGGCATCACTACGGCCGTGGGTGGACAGGATCAGCACGGAGCGGCGCAGCTCGGCGGCCACGGCCTCGTAGCCCAGGACGACCTCGGCGTAGTAGGGGCCGGACAGGTCGGGGAAGACGATGCCGTTGGCGGCATGGCGCCGCTCCGCGAGCTGTCGGCCGAGCTGGCTGGGGGTGTACTCGAGAGCGGCCGCGGCGGCCAGGACCCGGACGCGGGTGGCGTCACGGACACCCTCGGACTCTCGCATCACCCGGGAGACGGTGGCGATGGAGACGCCCGCCTGCCGGGCCACATCGCGAATCGTGGGCAACAATCGAGGCTCCTCACCGAGTGATGTAACCGGTTACAGAAACCGGTTACATCCGTTAACGTGCCGGACTTGCGGTGCCCTGTCAACCCCCTCGGAGCGATCGCCAAGGCCTGGTGAGCGTCGGTCGGGCGACCGATGTGCCCCGTCGCAAACTGCGACGTCGACGGGCCGAAAGGACGCGGAGACTGAACGGTCCGTCATCTCGCAATCACCTGGAGTCCCCCATGACATCTCGCCTGAAGGCCACCGCCCCCCTCGCCGTCGTGATCGCAGTCCTCGCGTTCATCTGGGTCGAGTTCAGCCTCAACTTCTCGTTCCACTGGGTCAGCTCCGGCGACCTCGGCAACGGTCTGAGCCTGCCGTCCAGCTTCCATCTCATCGTTCCGGCGGCGTTCGTGTCGTGGGGCCTCTTCTTCGCTGCCGGGGCTGACAACGCCGCGCTCCAGAAGGTCCTGGCCGCCTCTGTCGTCGGGTCGCTGGGCGGCCTGTTCGTGATGGCCGCCGCTCCCGAGGCCGCCGACCTTCCGGACTTCTGGGGCATCGCGGCGGTGGTCGCGGTCGCGGCCTTCGTGGTGGTGATGGCCTCGGTGGTCGGCGACTGGTACTACGTGCCCGGGATCTTCGGCGCGTTCGCCGCCACGATCTTCTGGTGGATCGCCACCGGCCTGGACAACTGGGCCGAGAACGGCGGCGGCGTCGGCAACAGCCTCAAGGCACTGGGTGACCCGGCGACCGCTGGCGCCG
>NZ_JANPEO010000161.1:0-3796 GCF_031422975.1 Nocardioides sp.
GTCGCTCGGAGACCGAGGCGGCCGACATCCTCGACGAGGCCGTCCAGCTCCTGCGGTCGCGCCGCAAGTCCGGCGACATCATCTTCTGATCGCCGGTCACCCGGTGCGCCCGTGGTGCGCCGACCGGTCACGGAGCACTGCGGTGCCCGGTCAGGTGAGCTCGGAGGCCGCGGCCGCATCGATGAGCCAGGCGGTCTCCTCGGTGCCCACCACCCCGCGGGCGGGGATCTCGCGTCGATAGCCGCCGGCCAGGGCGGCGGCGACCGCGGTCGCCTTCTCGGCGCCGCTGACCAGGAACCAGACCGCCCGGGCGCGGCCCATGGCCTCGAACGTGAGACTCACGCGCAGCGGCGGGGGCTTGGGCGAGTCGTGGACGGCCACCGTGATCTCGTCGGTGACGTCGAGTGCCGGGTGCCCCGGGAAGAGGGAGGCGATGTGGCCGTCCGGGCCGACGCCGAGCATCAGCACCTCGAACGAGCCGGCGCCGTGCGCGCGGATCGTCGCGGCGTACGCCGCAGCGGACTCCTCGACGGTCGCGACCTCGTCGCTCGCCGGCACCTCGTGGACGTTGCCCGGATCCAGCGGGGGATCGGCCCGGAGCAGCTGGTCGAGAAGAGCCGCCCGGGCCTGGCGGGCGTTGCGATCCTCGGAGGCGGACGGCACGAACCGCTCGTCTCCCCACCACATCACCACCCTCGACCAGTCGACCGAGGAGTCCTCAGCCCGACGGGCGACCTCGCGATGGATCGCGTCCGCGATGGTGCCGCCGGTGAGCCCGATCTGCGGCACCTCGCCCCGGCGCTGCGCCTCCTCCAGCCGCTCCAGCAGTCGCGAGGCCACGTCGCCGGCCAGCGTGGAGGCGTCCTCGTGGACGACGACCAGAGCAGCGGCGGTCACGACGACTCCGGATGGAGCGTGACCAGCCGGTGCGCCGTGCGCGCGTAGACGTCGTCCTCGTCGAGTCGTCGCAGCTCCTCCGACAACAACGCCGGGAGCTCGCGTCGCTTCAGCGCGACCGGGCGGTCGGGCCGGTTGGGTGAGGTGAACGTGGCGAGCCGGCCGTCGGCCCGCGAGATCATGATCGGGCCCTGCTTGGTGTCCATCGTCACCTCGGTGATGCCGGGTCCGTCGGAGGTGTGCCGGGTGACGCGGACCTTGAGCCGGTCGGTCAGCCAGGCCACGAGCAGGTCGGCGCTGGGGCTGATGCGCTCGGCGGTGACGGAGGCGCCGATCACCTTGAGCGGGTGCTGGTCCAGGGCGGCCGCGAGCAGCGCACGCCACGGCGTGAGCCGGGTCCAGCTCAGGTCGGTGTTGCCCGGGGCGTAGGCCCGGCACTGCGCCAGCATCGCGGTCGACTTGCCCCGCGTGACACCGGCCGAGTCGGTGATCCGCCGCTTGGCCAGTCTTCCCAGCGGGTCCGTCGCCGGATCTGCCGGGGGCGCGGTCGGCCACCAGATAGCGACGGGGGAGTCGGGGAGCAGGAGCGGCAGCACGACCGACTCGGCGTGCTTGACGACCTCCCCCTTGAGCCGGATCAGTGCCGTCTCGCCGCCCCAGCCATCGCCGCTGCCCACCTGGGCGTTGACCTGCGGGGTGCCCCGGGCGTCGCCGAGGATCACGGCGAGCACCCGAGACGGGTGTTCGCGCGAGGCCCGCTGTGCGGCCTTCATCGACTCGACGGCGTCCTCGTCGGGGGTGACGATGATCAGCGTCATCACCATGCCCATCGCCGGGCTGCCGGAGCGCGTGCGCGAACGGACGAACTCCGCTGCGATCCTCGATGAGGTGGTGTCGGTGAGTTCGATCATCTCGAGGTCCCCTCGGAGTCGGGAGCGGAGCGAGTGGCCGTGTCGGGTGAGGTCATGGCCTTCTCCAGACGCGACCGTCGCGGGCGAGCATGGCGTCGGCCGACGCCGGTCCCCAGGTGCCGGAGTCGTAGGCGTCGGGCTTGCCCTTGCGGGCCCAGTGCTCGATCACCGGGTCGAGGAGCTTCCAGGACAGCTCCACCTCCTCGTGCTGGGGGAAGAGCGGCGGGTCGCCGAGGAGGACGTCGAGGATGAGGCGCTCGTAGGCCTCCGCGCTGGCCTCGGTGAACGAGCCGCCGTAGGCGAAGTCCATGTTGACGTCGCGGATCTCCATCGCGGTGCCGGGCACCTTGGAGCCGAATCGCATCGTCAGCCCCTCGTCGGGCTGGACCCGGATGACGAGCGCGTTCTGGGTGAGCTCCTCGGTGGCGGTCGAGGTGAAGGGCAGGTGGGGCGCGCGCTTGAAGACGATGGCGACCTCGGTGACCCGCCGGCCGAGACGCTTGCCGGTGCGCAGGTAGAACGGCACGCCGGCCCAGCGGCGGGTCTCGACGTCGACGGTGATCGCCGCGAACGTCTCGGTGGTCGAGGTCTTCTTGATCCCCTCCTCCTCGAGGAAGCCGATGACCTTCTCGCCGCCCTGCCAGCCGTGGGTGTACTGCCCGCGCGCCGTGGTGGTGTCGAGGCGTCGGGGGAGCACGGCCGAGGCGAGCACCTTCTGCTTCTCGACCCTGAGGCTCTCGGCGTCGAAGGCGATCGGCTCCTCCATCGCGACGAGTGCCATCAGCTGGAGCAGGTGGTTCTGGATCACGTCGCGGGCGGCGCCGATGCCGTCGTAGTAGCCGGCGCGGCCGCCGATGCCGATGTCCTCGGCCATGGTGATCTGCACGTGATCGACATAGTTGGCGTTCCAGATCGGCTCGAACATGTTGTTGGCGAAGCGCATCGCCAAGATGTTCTGGACGGTCTCCTTGCCGAGGTAGTGGTCGATCCGGAAGATCTCGTCCGGCTCGAAGACCCCGGCCAGGACGTTGTTGAGCTCGCGCGCCGACTCGAGGTCGTGGCCGAACGGCTTCTCCACCACCACGCGCCGCCAGTGGTCGGCGTCCCCGTCGGCGAGACCGTGCTCCTTGAGCTGTCCCACGACGGTGCCGAAGAACGCGGGCGGGATCGCGAGGTAGAACGCCATGTTGCCGCCGGTGCCGCGCAGCTGGTCCAGCTCCTCGACGGTGCGGCGGAGATGGTCGAAGGCGACGTCGTCGTCGAAGTCGCCGGGCACGAAGCGGAACCCCTCGGAGAGCTGCTTCCAGACCTCCTCGCGAAAGGGGGTGCGGGCGTGCTCCTTGACGGCGTCGTGCACGATCTGGGCGAAGTCCTGGTCGGCCCAGTCCCGGCGGGCGAAGCCGACCAGGCTGAAGCCGGGCGGCAGGAGGCCACGGTTGGCCAGGTCGTAGATCGCCGGCATCACCTTCTTGCGCGACAGGTCGCCGGTGACGCCGAAGAGCACCAGACCGCACGGCCCCGCGATGCGCGGCAGCCGGCGGTCCTGGGGGTCGCGCAGGGGGTTGGTGTCGGTCACTGGCGCCGCTCTCGGTAGTAGGTGATCAGTGCCCTCGTGGAGGCGTCCTGCTGGTCGAGCACGCCGATGTCGCCGCCGACCGCGGGGGTGAGCTGTTGGGCCAGCTGCTTGCCCAGCTCGACGCCCCACTGGTCGAAGCTGTCGATGCCCCACACGACACCCTGGACGAACGTGAGGTGCTCGTAGAGCGCGATCAGCTGCCCGAGCACGCCCGGCGTCAGCGCGGGCGCCATGATCGAGGTCGTCGGCCGGTTGCCCTCGAAGACCCGGGCCGTGACGACCGCCTCGTCCGTGCCCTCGGCACGCACCTCGTCGGCGGTCTTGCCGAACGCCAGCGCCTTGGTCTGGGCGAAGAAGTTGGCGAGCAGCAGCTCGTGGACGTCCACGTCGCCGTCGGTGCGGGGATAGGCCG
>NZ_JANPEO010000162.1:0-5500 GCF_031422975.1 Nocardioides sp.
CTGGTCGTCGCTGCCCTTCGCGGTGCCCCCGCTGCACGCGGACAGGGCAAGGGTGCCGGCAAGGGCCAGTGCGAGAGGGACGCCTGCGGCGCGCGCGATCATGCGATCAGCCTTGCACATCAGGCATCCGCGGCAGGCTCATCTGTGGCCGCGTCCACCGCCCGGTCCTTGAGCAGTACGGCGACCGGACCCGCGACAGCGGCGATGGCCTGTGGCCCCGGGATGCCCGAGCCGTCGCGCCGACCGGTCGCCGCGGGCAGTTCGATCGGCGCACCGCTCGCGGCAGCCGCGCGCGCCGGCGCCGATCCGGCCCAGGCCGTGACCAGGGTGTCCTCCCCCTTGAGGAACCGGTGGCAGCGCACCCCTCCGGTGGCGCGGCCCTTGGCGGGGTACTCGCTGAACGGGGTCACCTTGACCGCCCCGGCCTCGGTGCCGGGCAGCGCGGTCGAGGCGCCAGAGGCGGTGACGACGACCGACTCGTCGCTGTCGATCACGCCGAACCAGGCGACTCGCTCTCCGGGCGTCAGCCTGACGCCGGCGATGCCACCGCCGGAGCGGCCCTGGGGGCGTACGCCGTCGGCGCCGAAGTGCAGCAACTGGGCGTCGGAGGTGATGAAGCAGAGCGTCTCGTTGCCGGTGCTCAGCTCGATCGCCCCGACCACCTCGTCGTCGTCCTTGAGCCCGATCACGTCCCAGTCGTCCCTGCCGATCACTTCGGGGTTGACCCGCTTGACCACGCCGTCGCGGGTGCCGAGCGCGAGCCCGGGCCCCTCGGTGGCCAGCGAGGTCAGCGCCAGTGCGCGCTCGCCGTCGTCGAGGGAGAGCAGCTCGCTGAGCGGATATCCGCCTTGGAGGTGGGGGTCGTTGGCGGAGTCGGGAAGCGTGGGCAGGTCCAGCACGCCCACCTTGATCAGCCGGCCGCGCGAGGTCAGGACGCCGATCTCTCCGCGCACGGTGGAGCGCACCGCAGAGGTGATCACGTCGTGGTTGGCCCGCGACTCGCCGTGGCCGGGCAGGGTCGCGCCCGAGGTGCGGGCCACGAGACCGCTGGAGGAGAGGTAGACGAAGCAGGGGTCGTCGGCGACCTCAAGAGATGCCGCGGTGACGGTGGTGCCGGCCGAGGCGAGCAGGACGGTGCGCCGCGGGGTGCCGTAGGTCTTGGCGACCTCGGCGAGCTCGTCGGAGACGACCTTGCGCAACAGCAACTCGTCGTTGATGATCGCGTCGAGCTGCTCGATGATCCGCTTCAGCTCGTCCTGGCGCTTCTCCAGTTCGAGCCGGGAGTACTTCGTCAACCGGCGCAGAGCCATGTCGAGGATGTACGTCGCCTGCACGTCGCTGAGGTCGAAGACGTCCATCAGCCGTTCCTTGGCCTCCGATGCGTTCTCGCTCGAGCGGATCAGCTGGATGACCTCGTCGATGTCGAGGATCGCGATGAGCAGTCCCTCGACCAGGTGCAGCTCGTCGGCGGCCTTGTTGCGGCGGAATACCGACCTGCGGCGTACGACGTCGAACCGGTGCTGGAGGAAGACCTCCAGCAGCTCCTTGAGCCCGAGCGTGCGGGGCTGTCCGTCGACCAGCGCGACGGTGTTGATGCCGAAGGAGTCCTCCATCGGCGTCATCTTGTAGAGCTGCTCGAGGAGCGCCTCGGGGACGAAGCCGTTCTTCACCTCGATCACCAGACGCAGGCCGTGGCTGCGGTCGGTGAGGTCCTTGAGGTCGGCGATGCCCTGGATCTTCTTGGCCAGCACGAGCGCCTTGATCCGCTCGATCACCCGCTCGGTGCCGACGCCGTAGGGGAGCTCTGTGACCACGATGCCCTTGCGGCGGGCCGTGACCGACTCGACCCGGGCGGTGGCGCGCATCCTGAACGTGCCGCGGCCGGTCTCGTAGGCGTCGCGGACGCCGTCGAGGCCGACGATCTTGCCGCCGGTGGGCAGGTCGGGGCCGGGGATGAAGCGCATCAGGTCGTCGAGGCCGGCGCCCGGGTGCGTGATCAGGTGTCGCAGGGCCTGCACGACCTCGACCAGGTTGTGGGGAGCGATGTTGGTCGCCATCCCGACTGCGATGCCGGTGGTGCCGTTGACGATCAGGTTGGGGATCGCCGCCGGCAACACGGTCGGCTCGGTCTCGCGCGAGTCGTAGTTGGGCTTGAAGTCGACGGTGTCCTCGTCGATCGAGGCCGTCATGGCCACGGCGGCGGGCAGCATCCGGCATTCCGTGTATCGCATCGCCGCCGGAGAGTCGTCGGGCGACCCGAAATTGCCGTGGCCGTCGATGAACGGCACCCGCAGCGACCACGGCTGAGCCATCCGGACGAGCGCGTCATAGATGGCGGTGTCGCCGTGGGGGTGCAGCTTGCCCATGACCTCGCCGACCACGCGGGCGCTCTTGACGTGCCCGCGGTCGGGCCGCAGGTTCATGTCGTCCATCGTGTAGAGGATCCGGCGATGCACCGGCTTGAGGCCGTCGCGGGCATCGGGCAGGGCCCGGGAGTAGATGACGCTGTAGGCGTACTCGAGGAACGAGGAGCGCATCTCGTCACCGACATCGATGTCGAGGATGTGCTCCTCGAAGTCGTCGGGGAGGGGTTGCTTGGTGGTACGGCGAGCCATGGTGGCATTCTCCCGGTCGGTCGCTGGTTCGGGCAGGGGGCTCGCCGGGGGACCCACGCTTCGGCGCTCGATCGCGACTCGGAGCGGACCAGAGCCCTGTAGATTTCCGGGCGTGACCTCCAGCGAAGCCGAGACGAGCACCCCGCCGCCCCGGCACTGGGAGGCGGACGTGCTGCTGCGGGATGGCAAGACGGCGCACATCCGCCCGATCCAGCCCGAGGACGCCGAGCTGCTGGTGGAGTTCTACGAGCGGGTCTCCGACGAATCGAAGTACTACCGCTTCTTCTCCCCGATGCCGCACCTGTCCGAGCGCGACGTCAAGCGGTTCACCCAGGTCGACTACGTCAACCGGGTCGCGCTGGTCCTCACCAGCGCCGGCGCGATGATCGCCGTCGGCCGCTTCGACATGGTCGAGCCGGGCAGGGCCGAGGTCGCCTTCCTCGTGGAGGACGGCCACCAGGGTCGAGGCATCGGGCAGTTGCTGCTGGAGCACCTCGCCCAGGCCGGCCGCGAGCGCGGCATCGAGCGGTTCGTCGCCGAGGTGCTGCCCGACAACCAGGCGATGATCCACACCTTCAAGGAGGCCGGCTACCGGGTCGCCAGCCAGTACGACGAAGGCGTGATGGAGCTCGAGTTCAGCATCGACCCCACCGACACCGCGATCGGCGTGATGGCACAGCGCGAGCACCGCGCCGAGTCGGCATCCATCGAGCGCTTCTTCCGCCCCCGCTCGGTCGCCGTCATCGGCGCCAGCCGCCGCCAGGACACCATCGGCCAGGCGCTGGTGCGCAATCTCGTCACCGGCGACTTCACCGGTCGGGTCTATGTCGTCAACCCGAGTGCCGATGCGGTGTCGGGCATGCCCGCCTACAAGACCGTCGGGGACATCCCCGGCGACGTCGACGTCGCCATCGTGGCCGTGCCTGCCGAGGCGGTGCAGGACGTCGTCCTCGACTGCGCGGCCAAGGGCGTGCACGGACTCGTCGTGATCTCCTCCGGCTTCGCGGAGACCGGCGAGGAAGGACGGGTCCGGCAGCGGCGGCTCGTCGGCCTGTCCCGGTCCTACGGCCTGCGTCTCATCGGTCCCAACGCCCTCGGCGTGATCAACACCGACCCCGAGGTCAGCCTCAACGCGTCGCTGTCGTCGCTGATGCCGCCCCGGGGTCGGGCAGGCTTCTTCTGCCAGTCCGGCGCCCTCGGCTCGGCGATCCTGGAGAAGGTCAACAACCGGGGCCTGGGTCTGTCGACCTTCGTCAGCGCCGGCAACCGCGCCGACGTCTCGGGCAACGACCTGCTGCAGTACTGGCTCGAGGACGACGCGACCGAGGTGGTGCTGCTCTACCTCGAGTCCATCGGCAACCCGCGCAAGTTCTCCCGCATCGCGCGGCGGGTCAGCCGCCGCAAGCCGATCATCGCGGTCCGCTCCGGTCGCAGCAGCCAGGGCGTGCCGATGGGCCACGCGGTCCGCAAGATCGCCGCGCCCGGGCAGGCCGTCGACGCCATGTTCCGGCAGGCCGGCGTCATCCAGGTGGACACGCTCGAGGAGATGTTCGACGTCGCCCAGCTGCTCGCCCACCAGCCGCTGCCGCGTGGTCGCCGGGTCGCCATCGTCGGCAACTCCGACGCGCTCGGCCTGCTCGCGGCCGACGCCGCCACCGGCGTCGGGCTGGTCGTCAACAAGCAGGTCGCCCTCGGTGCCGACGCCGGCGCCGAGGACTTCGAGGACGCCCTCGACGCGGCCATCGACGATCCCGAGGTCGACGCCGTGGCCGCGATCTACATCCCGCCGCTCAATGTCTCCGGCGAGGACGTCGCCAACGTCCTCGCGGCGGTCGGCGAGCAGTCCGACAAGCCCATCGTCTCCACCTTCCTCGGCGCCGAGGGCGTGCCCGAGCTGCTCCGCGTGCCCGACGTCGCCGGCTCGAGCGCCGGCCGGGGATCGGTGCCGTCCTACCCCGCGGTGGAGGCGGCGGTGCGCGCGCTGGCGCGGGTCGTGGAGTACGCCGTGTGGTTGCGCACCCCCGAGAGGTCGGCCCCCGACGAGGACCTCGTCGACCGGCAGGCGGCACGTCGCGTCGTCAACCAGCTGCTGATGGACCACCCCGACGGCCACGACCTGTCCACGCCGGAGCAGTGTCTGCTGTTGGGGGCGTACGGCATCGAGCTGTGGGAGACGCTTCCCGTCTCCTCCCTCAAGGAGGCGACGGCCGCGGGCACGAAGCTCGGGTGGGGCGTCGTGCTCAAGGCCACCGCGCACCACCTGCGTCACCGGCCCGACCTCGCACACGTCCGGCGCAACATCGACACCGCCGCCGAGATGGATGACGCCTGGACGTCGCTCAACGAGCTCATCACCGAACCCGAGTCGGCCGGGTTCGTGGTGCAGAGGAACGCCCCGCCGGGAGTGCCGGTCGGCATCTCGTCGATGGAGGACCCGCTCTTCGGCCCCGTGCTCTCCTTCGGCATCGGTGGACCGCTCACCGAGCTGCTCGGCGACCGGTCGTTCCGGATCCCCCCGCTGGCCGAGCACGACGCGCAGGACATGGTCCGCGAGATCAAGGCGTCGCCGATCCTGTTCGGCTATCGCGGCAGCGAGATCGTCGACGTCACCGAGATCGAGCGGCTCGTGCGCCGGGTGGCACAGATCCAGAACGACCTGCCGCAGGTGCGAGCGCTCGACCTGCCGCTCATCCTGGCCGGGGCGAGCGGCGCGGCCGTGCTCGGCGGCTCGATCCGGATCGCGCCGGTCCTCGACCCCCGCTCCGACTGGTTCGTCCGGCGGCTCTCCACCCCACCGGGCGACACGCTTCCGGACTGAGGCCGCACGGTCCGACTGACTGCCCGGCTGCGCCCGCGACCCGCGTGACAGACTGCGCGCATGCGCA
>NZ_JANPEO010000163.1:0-3765 GCF_031422975.1 Nocardioides sp.
GTCGATGAACGCCTGGAGCGCGGCCGTCTGGTCCTCGGTGCCGTCGATGCCGATGCTCACGTGCTCGGCCTCGGGGAACTCCGTGTGGAACGCCCCGATCACCTCGCGCTCGCCGCCCGGGAAGGGCGGCTGCTTGAGCAGCAGGAAGTTGCCCCAGAAGTAGGTCGGGTTGGACGGCGTGCGGATCACGAGGTGGGTGCCCCGGTCCTCGATCTCGCTGCCGGTCATCTCCAGCAGGCGCAGGTCGGTGCGGAAGCCGAGCGAGCGGATGTCCATTCAGTCCTCGTTCGTGTCAGTCGTTCGTGTCAGTCGTTGGTGTCGGTGAGCGGCAGGTACGCCGTCAGGTCGGTGCGCTCGCCACTCGCCAGGACCCGGCCGCTGGCGATGGCCGCCTGCCACTCGAGCTTGCCCGTGGCGAGGGCGATCCACGTCGCGGCATCGGTCTCGATCACGGCCGGCGGCGTCCCGCGGGTGTGCCGCACGCCGGGGATCACCTGCGCTGCGGCGTACGGCGGAATGCGGACCTCCACGGAGTTGCCGGGAGCGCGGTCGGCGAGCACGGCGAGGAAGTGCTTGGTGAGCAGCTTGTCGTCGGCAGCCGTCCGCGTTGCCAGCGCCGCCGCGACCGTTTCCGGGGCGGCGGGGCGGCGAACAGGCACGGCTGCACCCTAGTCGTGCCCCAGGCAGGCCTCTCGACCGCACACCGACCTGGGTTGCCCTGTGACGTGGGCCACACATAGCGTGCCGAGAGCACGTGCGCGTCCGCGCCCGCGCTCTCGGAAGTTGGAGGACCCATGAACACATCTCGGACAACTCGTGTGCGCCCGCGCACGGGTGCCCTGGTGACCTCGGCGACCCTGGTGGCCGCCATCGCCGCCAGCCCGCTGGCATCCGCGGCCGATCGCGACCAGGGCGAGCGCGGCACCCGCACCGACCACACGCACAGCGGCAAGTCCCACCATGACTCCTCGGCCAAGCTGCGCAAGAAGGTGGACCTCGCCGGGGTGATGCGCACGCTGGAGGACCTGCAGGCGATCGCGGACCGCAACGACGGCAGCCGCGCGTCCGGCACCCCCGGCTATGCGGCCTCACGCGACTACATCGTGCGCAGGCTCGAACGCGCCGGGTATGACCCCGTCGTCCAGCAGTTCGACTTCCCGTTCTACCGCCAGATCTCGCTGGCCACGTTCGAGCAGACCGCACCCACCCCGACCGCGTACGTCGACGGCACGGACTTCTCGCTGATGACCTACTCCGGCTCCGGCGACATGACTGCGGCCGTGCAGGCGGTCGACCTCAACCTCGCTAACCCCGCGGCGTCGAACAGCGGGTGCGAGGCGGCGGACTTCGCGGGCTTCACGCCCGGCCGCATCGCCCTCGTTCAGCGAGGCACCTGCACCTTCGCCACCAAGCACACCAACGCCGAGGGCGCCGGCGCCGCCGCCGTCATCGTCATGAACCAGGGCACGCCAGGTCGGACCGAAGCCTTCGCCGGCACCCTCGGCGCCCCGATCGCCACCGTGCCCTCCCTCGGCACCAGTTTCGCGATCGGCCAGGCCCTGGCCACGGGCGCGAGCGCGCACGTCGCGACGCAGACGGAGTCGGAGATCCGGCCGACGTGGAACGTGCATGCCGACAGCAGGCGGGGCGACCCCGCCAACCTCGTGCACGCGGGCGCACACCTCGACAGTGTCGTCGCCGGTCCCGGCATCAACGACAACGGCTCCGGCAGCGCGGCCCTGCTCGAGGTGGCCGAGGAGCTCGCGCACACCAAGACGAACAACAAGATCCGCTTCTCCTGGTGGGGTGCCGAGGAGCTCGGTCTGCTCGGGTCCAACCACTACGTCAACGACCTGACCGCCCATGACCCGGCGACGCTGGCACGTACGAAGCTCTATCTCAACTTCGACATGGTCGGGTCTCCCAACTACGCACTGTTCGTCTACGACGGCGACAACTCGGCCTTCCCCGTGGGTCCGGGAGCCGCGCCCGGTCCGGCCGGGTCGGGTCAGATCGAGGCGATGTTCCACGACTACTTCGAGAGCCAGGACCTGCCGTCCGCGGAGACACCGTTCAGTGGTCGCAGCGACTACGGCCCGTTCATCGCCAAGGGCATCCCGGCCGGTGGCCTCTTCACCGGCGCCGAGGGCGTCAAGACGGCAGATCAGGCTGCCCTGTTCGGCGGCGTCGCCGGGGCGGCGTACGACAGCTGCTACCACCAGGAGTGCGACACGATCGACAACGTCAACTCCCATGCGGTCGACGTCAACTCCGACGCGATCGCGCACGCCGTGTGGACCTTCGCTCGCTCCGTGGAATCGTTGTCGGAGCCGATCAACGGCGCCGTCCGCGGCGACGGCACCTCCGGTGGCGGTGGCCTGCACGACGAGGCTCACGAGCTGCCGCTGAGCTGACACCCTGACGAAGCTGCGGCGGGCCCCGACCGGTTGGTCGGGGCCCGTCGTCGCGTCCGGCATACGCTGCGCGGCATGAGTGTCGAGCAACCGTTTCTGGAACGACTCTCGGCGTCCGCCGTGCAGCAGACGGTCGTCCGGCTCAGCGAGCGGATCGGGGCGCGGTTCCCGGCCCGTGGGCTGGCGCGGGTCGCGGCCGAGCTCACCCGGCTCGCCGACGACGTCTCGACCGGGGCGGCGGCGACGCGCGGGCGGCTCCGGTGGGTGCGCCAGGTGTCCCTGGTGGGAGTCGGCATCGTCGTACTCGCGACCCTCGTCGCCCTCGTGCTCGCGATGCAGGACGCCGGGCGGGTCGACAGTTCCGTCGACTGGTTGCCCCTGATCGAGAGCGCGATCAACGACCTCGTGTTCGCCGCCCTCGCCGTCTTCTTCCTGCACGCCCTGCCCAACCGCCTCGAACGTGGCCAGCTGCTCGGCCTCCTGCACCGGCTCCGCTCGCTGGCCCACATCGTCGACATGCACCAGCTGACCAAGGATCCCGAGCGGCTGCGCGACGACTTCGTCACGACGTCGGTGTCGCCGGAGCTCGATCTGGACCGGGCGGGGATGGAGCACTACCTCGACTACTGCTCAGCCTGATCGGCAAGGTCGCCGCGCTGTGCGCGGAGGAGTCGCGCGACCCGCTCGTGCTCGAAACTGTCAGCACCATCGAGACACTGACCACCGGGATGTCACGCAAGATCTGGCAGAAGATCAGCCTGTTGCCGGACTGATCGTCTCCAGGACGTCGAGAATCGTCTTCCACGTCTGCGTGGCCGTGTTGATCAGGTCGAAGTGGCCGCCCGTGACCTCGACGAGCTCGGCGGACGCGCCGGCACCCGTCGCGGCCTCCACGTAGTCGCGCGACTGGCTGATCGGCACGCTCGTGTCGTCCGGCGCGTGCAGGCACCAGACCGGCACGTCGAGCGGGACGTGCCGCATCGGATCGGCCAGCTCGTAGACCGGGTTCTTGGGCCCGACGTCCATCAGGGCCGCGACCGCTCCCCCGCCGAGGTCCTCCTCGTACGCCGACGTCAGGTCGACCACGCCGGCCTGGGACAGCACGTGGGTGACTTCGACGCCGCCGACCCACCGGTCGAAGCGCTGTCGTGCGGCCGCCCACGTTGCGAGGTGGCCCCCGTCGGAGTGGCCGAGCGTGACGACCGGACCCCCATCGACCCCTGCGAGGTTGATCGCGGCGTGGATGTCGTCGAACGTCTCGGGGAAGCCGCCACCGTTGCCGACGCGTCTGTACTCGACGTTGAGGGCCGTCCACCCGCGTGCTGCAAGGTCGGCTGCCAGGGGCGCGCCG
>NZ_JANPEO010000164.1:0-5060 GCF_031422975.1 Nocardioides sp.
ATATATATATATATATATACCGAGAGGCCGGCGAGAGCATCCTTGGTCGCGGTGTAGAGCTCGTCGCTCAGCGGGATGAACTGACCGACCTCGGCGATGTCGGCGAGGTTCTCGATGTAGAAGTCGACGTACTCCGCGACGGCCGCGTTGTCGGCGTACGCCTTGTTGCTGACGTAGACGAACAGGGGACGCGAGAGCGGGGTGTACTCACCGGACTGGGCAGTCTCGGCGGAGGGCTCCACGCAGCCGTTGCCGCTGTCGATCGCGACGGCCTTGAGGGTGTCGGCGTTCTGCTCGTAGTAGGTGTAACCGAAGTAGCCGGTCGCACCCTCGGTGCCGGAGACACCCTGGACGAGGACGTTGTCGTCCTCCGAGGCCTCGTAGTCGGTGCGGGTGGCGGGCTCGTCGGCGTCGGGGTCGACAACCTCACCTGCCATGTAGTCGTAGGTGCCCGAGTCCGTGCCGGGGCCGAAGAGCTTGATCTCCTGGTCGGGGAAGTCGGGATTGATGTCCTGCCAGTTGGTGACCTTGGAGTCCGGGGCCCACAGCGCGGTGAGCTCCTCGACGGTCAGGCAGTCCACGTCGAGGTCGGGGTGGACGACCACGGTGAGGGCGTCGGTCGCGACCTGGAGCTCGGTGTACTCGATGCCGGCCGCGTCACACGCGGGGCCCTCGAGGTCCTCGTCGGTCTTGATCGGTCGCGAGGCGTCGGAGATGTCGGTCTTGCCGGCGCAGAACGCCTCGAAGCCGCCACCGGTGCCGGACTCACCGACGGTCACCTGGACGTCGGGGTTCTGCTCGTTGAGAAGCTCCTGGGCAGCGACGCTCATGGGGAACACCGTAGACGAGCCGTCGACCTTGACGGAGCCACTGGCAGCGGAGCCATCGGCGGCGTTGTCGGAGCCGGCGTCGCCGCCACCGCAGGCGGCAAGCGTGAGAACGAGGGCAGCCGCGCCGGGGACGAGCGCGCGGTGGAAGGAAGTGCGGTTCACTTCGGTACTCCTGATGTCTGTGTATGAGGCTGACACCAGGGAAGGTAGGTAGCCGAAGTGACCGTCTGCATCGGCCTCGATGAACGGCCGGTGAACTGAAGAGGGCTGCTCGGCCACATCTGCCGGTAACCGAGACGTCCGTCACATGAACAAGCCCGGTTCACCTTGACGTGGCCGACGTTAGGGCGTAGCGACATGGCGTCACACCGGCACACGGTCGGCCGCCACCACGACGCCCTTGCGGTGGTGCACGACCAGCAGCTCGGCCGGCTCCAGCTTCACGTCCGCCAGGCCGAGGGGCTTCAGCACCACGGGCAGCACGGGTCGATGCGTGCAGAGCACCGCGCTGGAGTCGGCCGCGAGCAGCGTCTCCACCAAGTCGTCGATCACCGGCACCGACACGTCCTCCTCGCTGAGCTCGTCATAGGAGTGCAGCGGCCAGCCCGTGGTGTGGACGTACGGCGTGACGGTGGCCACGCAGCGCACGCTGGAGGAGGAGTGGACCTCGGTGACGCCGAAGGCGGCCAGCACCGGGACCAGCCGTTGCGCCTCGTTCTCGCCGGCGATGAGCAGCTGTCGTCGGCGGTCATCGCCCTTCCAGGAACGCCGCGATCGCGCGTGCCCGTGCCGGAGCACCAGCAGGGCACGGGACTTGCGTCGCAGTGGCCGGGCCTGGGCCAGGGTGTCCCGGTCATGGTCGTAGGTCAGCCGCTCGACCGCCTCGGCCCACGGCACCCAGGCGACCGCGTCGATCTCCTCGTTCACGCGGTAGCAGCTCACGTCGTCGTCCCCCTGCACGCGGGCGACCCAGTAGTTCACCGACTTCATCCGACCGCGGCCGACGTCATAGCGCTGCGTGCCGAGGGCGGGGCCAAGACGGATGTCCAGCCCGGTCTCCTCGGCCACTTCGCGCACGGCGGCCGTGGTCACGTGCTCGTCGGGATCGAGCTTGCCCTTCGGGAAGGACCAATCGTCGTATCGCGGGCGGTGCACCAGCAGGACGTCTCCACCCTTGCGGGTGACGACAGCTCCAGCAGCACGCACATCCGGGGCTGGCATGGGCGTTAGTCTCACACCACCAGCCGCCCCGTGAGGAGTCCCCCGTGCTTCGTCGTCTCCCCCGGCGCGTCGCGATGGCGCTCGCAGGCGCACTGACCGCGACCCTGGTGGCCGGCACCGTGGTCGGCATCCGGTGGTGGCACGAGGAGCAGCGCCCCGATCTGGCGCGGGCGACGTCCTACGCTCCGGCATCGACGGAGCGGATGTCGTGGACCGACTGGCAGGCCGTACGCCGCACCATCGGCGCGGACCTCGACGAGCACCCGTCCACGAGTGAGGTGACGGCTTTTCTCGACGAGGCGTTCGGCCGCGACCTCTCGACGTCATCGGCACTGGTCGAGTCGGCCCCGATCCTCAATGAACGGTTCGGCTTCTCCCCGGCCACCCTCGACTGGGAGCTGCTGGCGCAGGGGCCACAGGGAGCAGTGGACATCCTCGGCTTCCCCGACGACACCGACTTCGAGGCTCTCGCCGACACGCTGGAGTCGCTGGGCTTCGCCCGTCCCGACGACGAGCACGGGGTCTGGCTCGGCGGCGCCGACGTGCTCGCCCGGGTCGGCCCCGAGCTGACTCCCGAGCTCCAGTTCTTCGCGTTGCTGCCCGACGCCGGTGTCGTCCTCACCTCGGACACGCAGGGCTACCTCGAGGAGGCGATCCGGTCCGCGACCGGCGAGACCGAGCACCTCGCATCGGTGGACGACGTGGTGGAGGCGGCCGACTCGCCGCTGGCGGCAGCCGTCTTCACCGGTGACTACGCCTGCGAGCACCTGGCCATGGCGGCCGCGGACGACACCGACCAGGCCCAGGCGGAGGAGCTCGTCCGGCTGGCGGGCGGCGTGCACCCGATGACGGGCTTCGCGATGGCGACCCAACCCGGCGGCGAGATCACCGTGGGCATGTCGTTCGAGTCCGGCGACGTGGCACGACACGACGCCGACGCGCGCAGCGTCCTGGCGAGTGGTCCGGCTCCCGGCCAGGGCGGTGACTTCACAGACCGATTCGACGTGACGTCCGCGACCGCTCAGGGCCCCGTCGTGCAGCTCGATCTCCAGCCCGTCCCGGGCCAGTACGTGCTCTCGGACCTGAGCAGCGGGCCGGTACTCTTCGCCACCTGCTGACGCAGGCGGCGGCTCATCTCTCGCGCGGGCGCGGCAGCGGGACCTCGGAGCTCGGGGGCACCGGGGTCACGCCGAGGATGCGGTCGATCTCCTCCTGGCTGAGGTGCTCATCGGACTCACTGGCCGCAATGATCAGCGTGGTGGTGAGCTCGACCTCGCCGAGGAGGTCGTCATCTTCGAGGGTCACGTCGAACTGATCGTGCACAGAGCACCTCCAGTCGCTGACGATGAGGAGTCACCATGCCCAGTGGCAGGCGTCTCAAACCAATTAGAGCGCACTTTTGCCCCGACTACACCGAAGATGACCCGAACGGCAACGGGGCCCCACCCAGAAGGGTGAGGCCCCGTTGCGTTTGAAGTCCGAGACAGGTGCTGTCCGGCTTCGCGTGGCGATCAGACCGCGCGAACGTTCTCCGCCTGGGGGCCCTTGGGACCCTGGGTGACGTCGAACTCGACCTTCTGGTTCTCATCCAGCGACTTGTAGCCGTTGGACTGGATGGCGCTGTAGTGCACGAAGACGTCGTCGCCGCCGTCCTCCTGCGCAATGAAGCCGAAACCCTTCTCGGCGTTGAACCACTTCACGGTGCCTTGTGCCATTGCTGTGTTACTCCTGTTATCGGGCGAAAGATCGTCACTTCGACGATCCCGCATCAAGTGCGGTGACACGTCGCTCCGACTCACGGGACTGGCAGGCCCGAAGAAGAAACGCCGTTGGCTCACAAACTCCGCGGGCGTCTACCTGCTGGAACTTGCACCTGTTGCATGACACACACTATCAACTACCGCGCGAATCGAAACCTTCCCGGCTGACCCAATGCTCCGGGCGAGGTGAACATCGGGTGCCGCGAGCGCCGTGGGGCGGTGTTGTGCGGGAGAAGAGTGGGCCCTGTCGGGCTCGAACCGACGACCAGCGGATTAAAAGTCCGACGCTCTACCAACTGAGCTAAGGGCCCTCGCGGTCAGCCTATCGAGCCGTCTTCTGCCGCGGAGAAGGTGTCCGTACGAGGTGGATGCCCCGGTCCGTAGGCTGCGCGCATGAGTCGCTACCAGGTCGACGACGCAACGCTCGAGGACATCGAGGCCGAGCGGGCGACGTACACCCCCATCGCCGACGCAACCCGACAGCTGGCCGACCTCAGCATCCGCACGCAGGCCTCGCCCGCGGACGTGGGGCGCGCCCGCGAGCACCTCGAGGCCGCGATCGCGCTGCTGGGCAAGGACGTCATGGAGGGGTCGTACGGCGTCAGGCACTCCCGCATCGGCGTCACCCGGGCCTGGGGCAACGCGGTGGTCGGGGCCCGCAACCCGATCGCGCCGCCGCTGACGATCGTGCGCGACGAGGCTCGGGTGTGCTCGGAGTTCGAGCTCTCTGCGGCGTACGAAGGCCCGCCTGGTCTCGTGCACGGAGGCGTCCTGGCCCTGATCCTCGACCAGCTCCTCGGCGAGGCCGCGGCTGCCGCCGGCGCGCCGGGCATGACCGGGACGCTGACGGTGCGCTACCGCCGCGCAACCCCGCTGGGTGCGCTGCACGGCGAGGCCCACGTCGACCGGGTCGAGGGCATCAAGACGTACGCCGTCGGGCACATCGCAGACGCCGAGGGCGTCTGCGTCGAGGCGGAGGGCGTGTTCATCCTGCCCAGGTGGGCGCGGGGCGAGCAGACCGGTCCGACGAGGTTCGAGTAGCGCTCAGCGCTGCTCGGAGGGCACGCCGCGCGCACCGGTGTCGGTGAGCCGCGCCTGCTCGGCCGCCAGCGCCTCGAGCTCTTGGCGACGAGTCGTCTCCATGACCTCGCGGGCAGCGTCGTACGCACCGGGGGCCGACACCAGGTCGGTGGCGCCGCGCCGAAGACGCGCCAGGGCGGCCCGGGCGAAGATCTGCTGCTCGGTCGTC
>NZ_JANPEO010000165.1:0-3541 GCF_031422975.1 Nocardioides sp.
CGGCCAGCACGTGCTGGTGGTGAGCTCCGCGCCCGCGCTCTCGAATGGGCGCGAGGTCGGTGCCGTCGTCACCCTGCGTGACCGCACGGAGCTCCAGGCCGTCACCGGCGAGCTCGACGTGGTGCGAGGCCTCACCGACGCGCTCCGCGCCCAGAACCACGAGTCCGCCAACCGCCTGCACACGGTGGTGTCTCTGATCGAGATGGGCCGGCCGGAGGACGCGGTGGCGTTCGCCACGGAGGAGCTCCAGGTCGCCCAACGACTCGCGGACCGGGTCGTCGGCGCGATCGGGGATCCCGTGCTGGCCGCCCTCCTGCTCGGCAAGACGGCACAGGCCTCCGAGCGTGGCATCGTCTTGACCATCGATGGCGAGGTGGGTGCGTCCCGGTGCCGGATCGAGCCCCGTGACGTGGTGACGCTGGCAGGCAACCTCGTCGACAACGCGCTCGACGCCGCCTCCGGCGCGGTCGGGCCGCGCGTGGACGTGACCGTGACCTGGAATGCCAGCCTTCTCCGCCTCCGGGTGGGCGACAACGGGCCGGGCATCCCGGAGGAGGACCACGAGCACGTCCTCGAACACGGCTGGTCGACCAAGGCGGCCGGGGTCGGACGCGGGGTGGGGTTGGCGCTGGTGAGCCAGACGGCCCGACGCAACGGCGGCAGCGTACGCATCGGACGCTCGCCCCTGGGCGGCGCCGAGGTCGAGGTCACCGTGGGGGCGCCCACGTGACGGTCCGGGTGCTGGTCGTGGAGGACGAGGCGATCGCGGCGGAGGCCCACAGTGCCTACATCGGGCGCCTCGACGGCTTCGAGATGGCCGGCGTGGCCCGGTCGGCCGCCGAGGCGATGCGCCTGCTGACGGCCGATCCGACGATCGGGCTGGTGCTGCTGGACATGCATCTCCCGGACGGACACGGCCTCGGCCTGCTGCAACGACTGCGCGCCGCGGGTCACCTGTGCGACGTGATCGCGGTGACGTCGGCCAGGGATGCCGAGGTCGTGCGCCACGCGGTCGCGCAGGGCGTGGTGCTCTACCTGCTGAAGCCGTTCTCGTTCGCGACGTTCCGAGCCAAGCTGGAGCAGTACGCCGACTACCGCACCGGCCTCGCGGGAGCGGCCGACGACGTCGTGCAGGAGGAGGTGGACCAGCTCCTGGGCGCCCTGCGACCGTCGGCAGCGACCGCCCCGCTGCCCAAGGGGATGAGCGCCGAGTCACTGCGCGCGGTGACCGGGGTCCTGCGCGGCTCCGCCGCCGCACTGTCGGCAACGGAGGTGGCGAACGCCGTCGGATCCTCTCGGGTCACGGCCCGCCGCTACCTCGAGCACCTCGCCGAGTCCGACCTGGTGACGCGCACGCCGCGCTACGGCGGCTCGGGACGTCCCGAGGTCGAGTACCGCTGGCAGCCGCGCTGACGTCAGCCCAGCGCGGCGGACACGACCTCGCGCGCCTCGGCCTGCACCTGGGCCAGGTGCTCGGGGCCACGGAAGGACTCGGCGTAGATCTTGTAGACGTCCTCGGTGCCGCTCGGCCGAGCAGCGAACCACGCCGACTCGGTGGTCACCTTGAGCCCGCCGATCTTCGCGCCGTTGCCGGGCGCCTCGGTGAGCCGCGCGGTGATCTCCTCCCCCGCCAGTGAGGTGGCCGTGACGTCATCGGGCGAGAGCGCGGCCAGCTTGGCCTTCTGCTCGCGGTTCGCCGGCGCATCCACGCGTGCGTAGGCCGGGTCGCCGTGCTCGGTGACGAGCGCGGTGTAGTGCTGGCTCGGGGACAGGCCGGTCCTCGCGAGGATCTCCGAGGCGAGCAGGCACAGGATCAGCCCGTCCTTGTCGGTGGTCCAGGTGGTGCCGTCCATCCGCAGGAACGACGCCCCGGCCGACTCCTCGCCACCGAACCCGAAGGAGCCGTCGATCAGCCCGGGCACGAACCACTTGAAGCCCACGGGGACCTCCACGAGCGGCTTCGCGAGCCCGGCCGCGACCCGGTCGATCATCGAGCTCGACACCAGGGTCTTGCCGATGCGGGCGGCGTCGGGCCAACCCGACCGGTTGCCGCCGAAGAGATAGCCGATGGCGACGGCGAGGAAGTGGTTGGGATTCATCAGACCTGCGTCCGGCGTCACGATCCCGTGCCGGTCGGCGTCCGCGTCGTTCCCGGTCGCGATGTCGTAGTCGTCCTTGCGGGAGATCAGCGAGGCCATGGCCGAAGGCGACGAGCAGTCCATCCGGATCTTCTCGTCCCAGTCGAGCGTCATGAAGCGGAAGGTCGAGTCGACCAGCGGGTTGACGACGGTCAGGTCGAGTCCGTGCCGGTCGGCGATCTCGCCCCAGTAGGCGACGCTCGCCCCGCCCAGCGGGTCGGCGCCGATCCGGACTCCGGCCGCCTTGATGAGCGCCAGGTCGACGACCGCGGGCAGGTCGTCGACGTAGGTGCCCATGAAGTCGTAGCTGCCGGCGCTCGCCCTCGCTCGCGCGAACGGGATGCGACGTACGCCCTGCATCCCGTCCGCGATCAGCGCGTTGGCGCGCGCGGCAATCACGCTGGTGGCGTCGGTGTCCGCCGGTCCGCCGTGCGGCGGGTTGTACTTGAAGCCACCGTCGGCGGGCGGGTTGTGCGAGGGGGTGACGACGATGCCGTCGGCGAGCCCGGCGCCGGTGGAGCGTCCACCGTTGGCGCGGATGATCGCGTGCGACACCGCTGGCGTGGGCGTGTAGCCGTCTCGGTCGTCCACCAGCACGGTCACATCGTTGGCCGCCAGCACCTCCAGCGCGGTCGCCCACGCGGGCTCGGACAGCGCGTGCGTGTCGCGACCCATGAAGAGCGGGCCGTCATACCCCTGCTCCCGGCGGTAGTCGCAGATCGCCTGGGTGGTGGCCGCGATGTGCGTGTCGTTGAAGGACGTCTTGAGGCTCGACCCGCGGTGCCCGCTGGTGCCGAAGGCGACCTGCTGGTCGACGTTCTCCGGGTCGGGCTCTCCGGTGTAGTAGGCCCTGACGAGGTGGGCGACGTCCACCAGGTCGGAGGGCTGGGCGAGGGTTCCTGCGCGAGAGTCCGGTGCCATGGCGCCATCTTGTCGTTGAAGGATGCGCGCGTCGAGAAGAACTCGCGGCCACCTGTCGATTCGCTCGACTTCCATCCGTCATGGTGATGAGGTCGTAACCACGGCCGACCCATCCAAGAGGAGTTACTCGATGAGCCGATACCTGATTCTGCTGCCGGCACCCGAGGCGGAATGGGCCGAGCTGCCCACGTCCGAGCATGAGTTGGGGATGCGATCGCACGGTCAGTTCCACGAGGACCTGAAGGCGGGTGGCCACACGATGGTCACCGCCGGTCCGCTCGAGCCGTCGGCTGATGCCACCTCGATGCGACCCGGCACCGCCGGCGAGGCAGCGGTGACCGAAGGCCCGTTCGCCGAGACGGCCGAGCAGATCGTCGGCTTCTACCTCGTCGACAGCGACGACGAGGCGGACCTGCGGGCAGCGTGCCGGCGTTTCGCCGCTCGTGGCGAGCACATCGAGTTTCGCCGCATGGCCGAGTGAA
>NZ_JANPEO010000166.1:0-6982 GCF_031422975.1 Nocardioides sp.
CACCCAGAACGCGGACTCGGCTGCCACCGGCGGCTCCTCTCCTGAACGGGTGAACCGAATCCGGTCCGTCGTCGTGTCAACGTCGTACTCCCTACACACGGAGGCGCGGTGCATCGGGTTCACGCCGGACCGCTGACCGGGTTCGTCGGGCTGCTCGCGCTGCTCGGGACCCTGTCGGCCATGGTCGGTCTCAGCTCCCTCGGCTGGGCCGTCGGTGCCCTGAGTGGCGCGGTCCTCGGCGCGACGCTCAACGCGGCCCTGGTGCGACACGGGGCTCAGGGGCTCGGGCCGGCCGGTCGCGTGACCCTGGTCCGCGCCGAGATGGCCTGTGTGGTCGCCGCCCTGACCGCCGACTCCTTCCTCCGCCCGGCGCATGTGGCCGTCCTGGTCAGCCTGACCGCGCTCGCCCTGCTGCTCGACGCGGTCGACGGCCGGGTCGCCCGGCGGACCGGGACGGTGACACCTCTCGGTGCCCGGTTCGACATGGAGGTCGACGCCTTCCTCATCGCCGTCCTGAGTGTGTACGTCGCCCCGGCGGTCGGCGGCTGGGTGCTCGCCATCGGAGCGATGCGTTATGTGTACGTCGCGGCCGGGTGGGCCCTGCCATGGCTGCGCCGGCCGACGCCGCCGCGCTACTCGGCGAAGGTCGTCGCCGCCGTGCAGGGCGTCGTCCTCGCGGTGGCGGCCGCCGATCTCGTCCCCGCGACCTGGTCCCGGGTCGCCCTCGCCGTCGGGCTCGTGCTGCTCACGGAGTCCTTCGGCAGGGACGTGTGGTGGCAGTGGCGGCACCGCGGCGACCCCGTCCCGGCGCCCGCCGCCCGGGGCGCACTGTCCGGTGCCCCGGTGACGGCAGTCGCGCTGGGGGTGGTCTGGCTCGCCCTGGTGCTGCCGGACCGCGTGCAGGAGATGACGACGATAGGGGCCTTCCTCCGGCTTCCTCTCGAGGGCATGGTGCTGGTCGGGCTGGCCCTGGTGCTGCCGGTCCGGTCGCGTCGGTGGCTGGCGTGGTCGTTCGGGCTGCTGCTGGGACTCCTGGTCGTGGTGAAGGTGCTCGACACGGGCTTCCTCGCGGTGCTCGACCGGCACTTCAGCCCGGTCAGCGACTGGGTCTACTTCGGGCCCGGGATCGGGGTCCTGGCCGACTCGGTGGGGCAGACCATGGCGATCGCCACCGCAGTCCTGGCGGTCGCCCTGGTCGCCGTACTCCTCGTGGTGCTGCCGCTGGCGACCGGCCGGCTGACCCGGGCAGCGGCCGAGCACCGGCGGGGGACCGCGCGAGCGCTCACCGCGCTCGGCGTCGTGTGGGTGCTGTGCGCGGTGTCAGGCCCCCTCGTCGGTCCGGTCGGGCGGGTCGCCTCCACCAGCGCCGCCGGGCTGGCGTTGGACCGGGTGCAGCAGGTCCGGGCAGACCTGCGCGACCGCCGCGCGTTCGCCGGCGAGATCGCCGAGGACCCGACGAGGGCGGTCCCGGACCATCAGCTCCTCAGGGGGCTGCGGGGCAAGGACGTGCTGCTCGTCTTCGTCGAGAGCTACGGCCGGGTCGCGGTGCAGGACTCGACCTTCTCCGCGGGGGTCGACGCCGTGCTCGAGGACGGGACCCGCCGCCTGCGTGCTGCCCGCTACTCCTCGCGCAGCGCCTTCTTGACCTCACCCACCTTCGGTGCCGGCAGCTGGCTCGCCCACTCGACGCTCCAGTCCGGCCTGTGGGTCGACAGTGAGCGGCGCTACGAACAGCTGCTCGGCACGGACCGGCTGACGCTCACCGACGCCTTCGGGCAAGCGGGCTGGCGCACGGTCTCCGACGTCCCGGCGAACACGGTGGACTGGCCGCAGGGCGAGGAGTTCTACGGGTTCGACCAGATGTACGACTCCCGCAACGTCGGCTACCAGGGCCCCGAGTTCGGCTATGCCCCGATGCCCGACCAGTACACGCTGGAGCACTTCCGCCGCCAGGAGCTCGAGCCCTCCGATCGCGGGCCCGTGATGGCCGAGATCGATCTCGTCTCCAGCCACCACCCGTGGACTCCGCTTCCGCACCTCGTGCCCTGGGATCGGGTCGGCGACGGTTCGGTCTTCGATAAGATGCCGGAGCAGGGCGAGCCATCGGACGTGGTGTTCCGCGACCCCGAGGCGGTCCGTCGGGTCTACGGCGAGTCCATCGAGTACACGATGGACACCCTGGTGTCGTTCCTGGAGCGGCAGCCCGACCCGGACCTGGTGCTGGTCGTGCTCGGGGACCACCAGCCGCACAGCTACGTGAGCGGGGGAGACGCCGGCCACGACGTGCCCGTCAGCGTGATCGCCCGGGACCCGGCAGTGATGCGGCGGATCTCGGACTGGGGCTGGCAGGACGGTCTGCTGCCCGCGCCGGACGCGCCGGTCTGGCGGATGGACACCTTCCGCGACCGGTTCCTGTCGGCCTACGGCCCGCGCCTGAAGTGAACCTCGCCGGGCGCCGGGACGTGTAGCGAGTGGAGCCCCCGATGGTCGGGGTGCCCGTGCGTGGATCGGAGACGGCCATGATCGTGCGACTACTGGCGGCAGCAGGGGCCCTGGTCTCGGGTGCCGTCCACCTGAAGCTGTGGTTCGACGGCACGCGGCACTTCGACGTGGTGGGTCCGGCCTTCATGCTCAACGCGGTTGCCGGGCTCGTCATCGCCGTGCTGCTGCTCACGTGGCATCACTGGGTGCCGTTGTTCCTGGCGTTCGGGTTCGGCCTGTCCACGCTGGCGGCCTTCGTCATCTCCGCGACCGTCGGGCTCTTCGGCGTCAACGCCTCGTGGTCGGGCCCCTACACCTGGGCGGCGGCCATTGCCGAGATCGTCGTCATCGTGGCCGCGCTGTTCGCGGCCCGCGCCGAGGGCTACGAGCGCTCACTCCGTCAGCGTCAACACCGGGTCCCCGTCGGCGGTCAGCACCTCGACTGAGCTGATGTCGGCGAGGATCGCCGACGTCGCCCCCGGGAGCCGCATGGTCTTGCCGGCGAGCCCCTTCCACGACGCGACCTGCTCGACCCGTCCGTCGCGCGTGCGCACCACCATCGAGTACGTCGCGCCGTACGACGACTCGTGGTCCGGGGCGTAGGTGCACACCAGGTCGAGGCGCGTTCCCCACGCGACGCTGGTCAGGGCGAGCGTGCCGGACACCGACTCCGTGCCGACCGAGGTCATCGGCTCCCCGGGTGCGGCCTCGGCGGGCGCCGATCGACCGACCGGAGGCGGGTCATCCGCGAGCACGTTCATCCCGATCGCCGAGCCGGCGGCGACCACCAGGGCCGCGGCGGCAGCCAGGCCCACCAGCACGGTCGTACGGCGTCGCTGGGAGTGCCGCGCCTCGCCGACCAGCGCGGGAAGCAGAGTCGGCGGCACCGGCTCGGGCGTGCCGACCGTCTCCAGGACGTCGGGCGAGACCCTCGCCAGGAGACCGGGCAGCCCGGCGAACTCGCGCACCCCGCGGGCGCACTCGGCACACCGGGAGAGGTGGCGCTCGAAGTCCGCTCGGTCGGCCGGAGACAGCGAACCCAGGACATAGGCTCCGTCGTGGTGGGCGAAGGCGCAGGTCATGGGGGTGCTCATGCCCCTACTCCCATCTCTTCGAGGGCCAGCCGCAGCGCCCGCAGGGCGTAGTGGGTGCGCGACTTCACGGTGCCCTCGGGCACGCCGAGGCGCTGCGCGGCCTCGGCCACCGGGAGGCCCCGGTAGTAGCACTCGAGCAGGACGGCGCGGTGGTCCGCGGACAGCTTCGTGAGCGCCTCGGAGACGAGCCACGAGAGCAGCAGTTGATCAGTCTGGTCCTCGGTCCGGACCACGTCGGGGACCTCGGCCACGGAGAACTCGCTCTGGGACCGCTTGGTGCGCCACTCGTCGATGACGATGTTGCGGGCAACGGTGAACAACCAGGCCCGGACCGAGCCCTGCGACTTCTCGAGCACCGCGGCGTTGCGCCAGGCGCGGAGCAAGGTCTCCTGCGCGACGTCCTCCGCCTGCGCCCGGTTGCCGCCGGTCAAGCGCAGGCAGAATCGCCACAATGCGGCGGCGTGCTCATCGTGCAACTGCCGCATCACGACCGCTGGGCTGTCTGGCATCGCACCTCCTACGCATGACACGCGTTGCCGCGCGTCTCGGTTCAAGTGTCCTCCGCGACTCAGGAAATCGCCGGTGTACGGCGAGTCCGCAGTCCACTGATGGGCGCGCCCCCGCGAAGGACCCTCAGCAACTGGCGGCGTACGACATCGAAATCGGCGTCCGACATGTCGTCGCCCGCCACTTCGTGGGGGATCGCGCGCTGTGGGCCATGCCCGAGATCCCGGACGGGCACCTGATCGCCGCCGAACCCGCCACGGCAGGTCCGGCGGTCCGATGTCCTGAGCGGCCCAGAGCACCCCCGGCAGGATTCGAACCTGCGACCTAGAGATTAGAAGGCTCTTGCTCTATCCAGCTGAGCTACGGGGGCCGGTGCGGACATTGTTCCCCACCGATGCCCGTCGAGCATCTCCACCCGCCTCGGGTGGTCGTTGCGAGTGCCGTCAGGGGGTGCTGACACCCGGCAGCCACAAGCTCGCCGTCATCGCCGCAGAGTGGTCGCAGGGCTCGGCCACATCTGATCCGTGGTGGACGTGCTCGCCGCGACAGCACAGGCGCAGCGCCCCACCGACCGCGACGACGGACTCCTCCACCAGAGCCAGTCCGAGGCCGGCGCCGGGGCGGCTGCGCGCCTCCGGGGAGCGCGCGAACCGTCGGGTCGCCTCGACGAGCATGTCCGAGTCCATACCGGGCCCGGCGTCCTCGACCTCGACCACGACCCATCCGGGGTCAGAGCTCCTGCACGTCACCCGGATCTCGATGGGGGGCCGGCCATGGTGGAGGGCGTTGTCGATGAGGTTGGCCATCAGCCGCTCGAGGACCGCGTGGTCGATTCCTGCGTGCAGGGCGTGCGCGGGGAGGTCGAGAACGATGGTGTGGGCGAGCTCCGGAGCGGCGACGCGCTGCCGCTCCACGACGGTGGCGACGACCTGCGTCACGTCCGCACTGGCGTCGGCCCGGTCGAGCATCCCGCCATGGGCCCCGAGGGCAAGCAGCTGCTCGGCGAGACCGGCCAGCCGGGCGACATCCACGCCGAGCTCATCGAGGATCTGCTCGTGCTCCCCAACGCCCCGAGGACGGCGGCGGGCGAGCTGGATGCGGCTCGTGAGCAACGTGAGCGGGGTACGGAGCTCGTGGCTGGCGTCGTTGACGAAACGACGCTCGTGCTCCAGTGAGCGCTCGAGCGCCTCCAGCATGTCGTTGAGCGTGTGGCCGAGGCGGGTGACCTCGTCGTCCCGTCCGGCAGGCACCTCGAGGCGTAGACCACTCGCACCGTGGGTGATCTCCACCGCTCGTCGCCGATAGCGCTCGACCGGGCGCAGCGCCGCGCGGGCGAGCAGGTCGCCGACCCCTGCGGCGACCGTCAGCGCACCGAGTCCGGCGAGCGTGAGCTGCACGAGCAGCTCTCGCAGTGCCTCGTCCCGGTGGTCGCGTCGGACGCCGACGAGGAGGTACAGCCCGGAGTCGTCACGGGCGCTGATGCGGATGCGGAAGGGACTGTCCGCGCCCGGAAGGAAGCTGCCGGTCTCCACGGTTCGGGCGCTGCCGGGGTCCGGCAGCTCGCGCGCGGTGACCATCGGGGTGGCCGGAGCGGGTCCTCCCGAGGAGAGCACGCCGCCACCCTCGTCCAGGACCTGCCAACCGGCTCCGGTCGCGTCGGCGGCGGCCAGCGACGTCACTGCACCGCTCGTGTCCACCAGGGCACCGAGGGTGGTCGTGGCCCGTGCGAGCTCGGTGTCGAGACCCCGGTCGAGGGCATACTCCACGCGCCAGTACACGAAGACGCCCGCCGCGGCCAGCAGGACGAGCATGGCGGCCACGAAGCCGGCCACGAGGCGCACACGGAGCGGCAGCCGGGTCACGGGGCCCGCCCGCCAGGATCGACGCGGTAGCCCGCACCGCGCATGGTGGTGATGGTGTGGGTGCCGAACGGGCGGTCGATCTTGGCGCGGATGCCGGCGAGGTGTACGTCGATCACGTTGCTGCGCAGGTCCGTGTCACCGTCCCAGACCTCATCGAGGATGGTGTAGCGCGACACCACCTGCCCGACCCGGGAGACGAGCAGGTGCAAGATGTCGAACTCCCGGGCCGACAGCTCGATCTCGGCGCCCGCCCGCGAGACGCGACGGGCGCCCGGGTCGACGACCAGGTCGTCGACCTCGAGCAGCACGCCTTCGCCGTACGACGAACGACGCTGCAGCGCCCGCAGCCGGGCCAGGAGCTCACCGAGATCGAACGGCTTGGGCAGGTAGTCGTCGGCGCCGGCCTCCAGTCCGTCGATGCGATCGCGCACCTCGCCTCGGGCGGTGAGCATGAGTACCGGGGTGGTCACACCGACGCCGCGCAGCCGGTGGCAGACGGTGAGACCGTCCAGCTCGGGCAGCATCCAGTCCAGCAGCAGGACGTCGTAGGCGATGCCGCCGGGCAGCGCCCGGCCGTAGGCGGATCTGCCGTCGTGGACGACCTCGACCTCCCAGCCGTCCTCCCGCAGCGCCTGGTCGAGCACGGCGGCGAGCCGTCGATCGTCCTCGGCCACCAGGATGCGCAACGCCGATCCTCCCTCCAGAAGTGTGTGCCGCCCACCATGCACCGTGGCGGGTCACTTCATCATCCCTTCACGTCCGTTCTCCTACCGTGCGGTCATGAATGTTCCCCTGGCCGTCGAAGCGACGGATGTAACGAAGACGTTCGGGTCCGTACGGGCCGTCGACGACATCACGGTCCGGGTGGCCGCGGGCGAGGTGTACGGCGTCCTGGGGCCCAACGGTGCGGGCAAGACGACCTTCCTCCGCATGCTCTTCGGGCTCATCCGACCCGACTCCGGCACGGTGCGCGTCCTGGGCAAGACCTGGGACGAGGACGGTGTCGGCGTCCTGGACGGTGTTTCCGGGTTCATCGAG
>NZ_JANPEO010000167.1:0-12866 GCF_031422975.1 Nocardioides sp.
GAACGCGTGGCCGAGCTGTTCGGACACGAGGCTGCGCTCTTCACCCCGACCGGCTCGCTGGCCAACGTGCTCGCGGTGCGCTCGCTCGTCAGCGTCGGCCAGGAGGTGCTGTGTGAGGCGTCGGCCCACATCGCGCGCGCCGAGCTGGGCGCGCACGGCGCCATCACCGGGCTGACGATGCGCACCTGGACCCACCACCGCGGCCAGATCGACCTGGGCGCCATCGAGGCGATGTTCGCGCCCGACATGGGCCCCTTCTTCGTCGCCACGGCCGCGGTCTCGGTGGAGAACACCCACAACTTCGCCGGCGGTGCCGTGCTGCCGCTGGCCGACCTGCAGGCGCTGCGGTCGTGGGCCGCACCGCACGGCACGAAGATCCACCTCGACGGCGCCCGGATCTGGAACGCGCACGTCGCCACCGGCACGCCGCTCACGGCGTACGGCGCGGTCGCCGACGTCCTCGCCGTGTGCCTGTCCAAGGGCCTCGGCGCCCCGGTCGGCTCACTCATGGTGGGCTCGGCCGACGCGGTCGCGCAAGCGCGGATCTGGCGCAAGCGACTCGGTGGGGGCATGCGGCAGACCGGCATCCTGGCCGCCGCCGGCCTGCACGCCCTCGACCACCACGTCGAACGGCTGGCCGACGACCATGCGCACGCCAAGCTGCTGGCGGAGGCGTGCGGCCTCGACCCGGCGACGGTCGACACAAACATCGTGGTGGTGCCGCGCCCGGATGCGGGCGACTTCGTCGCGGCCGCCGCCGAGGCCGGCGTTCGCGTCTCCGCGGTCGGGCCCCGCGCCGTACGACTCGTCACGCACCTCGACGTCTCCACGGCCGACGCCGAGACGGCCGCCGCGATCCTCGCGAAGCTCTAGGCGCGCCACTCCAGCCGGCTGATCTGGTCGCCCTCGTGGAGTGCGGCCCGGTCACCGGTGTCAGCGAAACCGCAGGCCTCGTAGAGCCGGAGCGCGCGTCGGTTGTCGCTGCGGGTCCACACGCTCAGTCGCGTCCACACCCGGCCGTCCGTCGGCGCCTGGAGCGCGCGGACGAGCGCGCCGCCGATCCCGCTGCCCCAGTAGCCCGGATCGACGAAGACCATCGAGATGTGGCCGCACGTGGGGTCGACGACGCCGTCCTCGAGGTAGTCCTCGGCCACGATCATGCCGGCCGGCCTGGCGCCGTACGTCGCCAGCAACGCCACGTCAGAGGAGGCGAGCTGCTCCTCGATCCGCTCGCGCCGACCGGGCGCCGGCGCGCGGCCGCCCGCGTGCCGGGCGGCGGCCCAGATCCCGCCCGCGGCGACGCGCTGCGCCTCGTCGGTGATCGGGGTGATGACGGTGCGGGGCACGAGTCGTCACGCAGTCGGGGTGCCGGCGATCAGGATGTCGCTGATGGCGGTGTAGTCGCGGCCGAGCACGCCGACACCCGGCGCGGTCACCGTCACCAGCCGCAATTGCACGCTCGCGGTGGTCACCGGATCGATGGTCAGCCGTTGGAGCCTGGCCTTCTCGACCAGGTCCTGGCGGACCACGGTGCCGTCGTCGAAGACCCACTCGACGGCGGTGATGCGCCGGTTGTTGGGATACCAGTCGACGAGGCTCGCCCCGCTCGGCACCTGCTTGGCGTAACCGTTGATCAGCCCGACCCTGCGGATCAGGGTGGGCTCGGCCAGGGTGAAGGTGATCGTCTGGCCGGTGGCGTCGCCGGCTGTGCGCCACGCGGTGCTGGGGGTCGCGTCCAGCATCCGGCGTGGCGCGTAGGTGACGAGCTCGCCGTCCAGGTCGTTGGTGGCGGGTGCGGCCGCCGGCGCGGCGACCGTGAGGGTGCGCGTCAGGTCGATGGGTCGCGCCGGCTTGTCGTGCTGCTGCGGTGAGGTCGTGCTGGCTGTCTCGGTCGCGGTGTCAGCCGCGGGGTCGTCGTCGCCGCCGAGGCAGGATGCAAGGACCACGAAGAGGATCACGACGAGGACCGCCCCGACGGCCCAGGTCACCCAGGCGGGCGTCCCCGAGGAGGCCTGGTCGGGGAGCGGAGCGTCGTCAGGCACGTCGAAGCGCGGCTCGCTCGCAGTCACGGGCTCGCCGGCAGGGTGGCCGCAGTTCAGGCAGAAGCGGCCGATTCCCAGCTCATGGCCGCAGCGCGCACAGGTCGTCACGGGCCAACAGTACGGGCCGGACGCGCTCTCCAAGTGCGTTCGGATCAGACCGCGATGTGGGTCACTTCGGCCTCGACGCGCCGACGGGGGACCAGCTCGACCACGAGCATCGCGGTGAGCACCAGCGCGCCGCCGATCAGCAGCCGCGACGTCACGCCCTCACCGCCGAGCGCCACCGCGAAGGTGGCCGCGAAGACCGGCTCCATGCTCATGATGATCGCGGTGCGGGTGGGCGGCAGGTGTGCCTGCGCCCATGTCTGGCCGAGCATCGCCAGCGCTCCGGCGAAGATCGCCATGTAGACCAGGGAGAGCCAGTCATGGGTGTTGTCCGGCAGCACGACGCCGTCGGGCACGGTGGCGACGAAGCAGATCGTCGCGATCACGCCGATCTGCAGGATCGACATGCCGAGCGCATCGCGTGGGGTCGACCAGGCGCCGAGGCCGACGATGTGGAGGGCGTAGAGGAGCGCCGAGACGAGGGTGATCGCCTCGCCGTAACCGAGGCTGAAGCCACCGAGGGTCAGCACCCCCAGGCCGACCGCGGCCAGGGCGACGGCCGCCCAGGTGACCGGGCCGATGCGCGTGCGCAGGATCCAGGCGGCGAACAACGGGGTGCACACGACATACATGCCGGTGATGAAGCCGCTGACGCTGGCCGGGGTGTGCGCGAGGCCGGCGGTCTGCAGGATCTGGGCGGCGCCGTACAGGCATCCCAGCACGACCGCGTGCCGACGGGTGGCGGGGGACAGCCGGGCGATCGCCCTCGGCGCGACCAGCAGCATCGCGGCGGCGGCGATGGCGAAGCGCACCGCCAGGAAGTCGAGGGTCGGCACCCGGTCGAGCAGATCCTTGATCAGGAAGAACGTGCTGCCCCAGCAGGCCGTCATGGCGAGCAGGGCGAGGGTCGCGAGCAGGGATGTCCGTCGTTCGGCGGCGCTGGTCTCGAGACTCACCCGGGGAGTCTAGGCAGCGGTCGGCGCGGGGTCAGCGCAGCGGGTCGAAGTGGCGCAGGAGGTCGGGCGTGCGGTCGTGGGCGACCTGCTCGGCGAGGAGCTTGCCGGTGAGCGGGCCGAGGGCGACGCCCCACATCCCGTGGCCGCCGGCGACGTAGACGCGGGAGGACTTGGTGCGACCGACGAGAGGGAGACCGTCGGCGGTGCAGGGTCGCGAGCCGACCCACTCGTCGGTGCGCGCCTCCCAGTCGACCCCGCGGAACATCGGGGTCGCGGCGTCGACGATGGCCTTGATCCGGCGGGGGTCCAGCGGGGCGCCGGGCTTGCGGAACTCCATCATCCCGGCGACCCGGAGGCCGTCCTCGGGCCCGCCGAGCGGGGTGCAGGCGACACGCTGTGTCGGCAGGTAGAGCGGGTTCTTCGGCGCCTCGTCCGGGTGCACGGTGAAGCTGTAGCCACGCCCGGCCTGCACGATGGTGCGCACTCCGTGGGGTCGGGCGAGCTGGCCGAGCCAGGTGCCGTTGGCGACCACGACCGCGTCGGCGTCCAGGTGGGTGCCGTCGCCGAAGCGGACCTCGGCCCGGTCGGCGTGCTGCCTGACGTCGGCGACGTCGCGACCGGTGACGATCTGGCCGCCGCCGGTCTTGACCGCTGCTGCGAGGGAGTGCACGAACTCGCCCGGGTTGAGGTAGCGCTGGCCCGTCATCGTCACGCCGCACCGGACGCCGTCGCCGAGCGTCGGCTCCAGGGCGTGCACGGCCTCGTGGTCGAGCAGCGTGTATTCGGTCGAGCCCCCGGCCTCGTTGACCCGACGGAACTCCTCCACCAGCACCTCGCGGTCGGCCTCGGAGGCGAAGGCCGCGAGGAAGGGCGTGGCCGACGTGGTCGCAGCGGCGACCGCGACGTCGCCCGGCGCGGCAGCCAGGTCGGCGTACGCGTCGAGCGCGACCGCGTTGGCCTCGTTGAACACCGACATCGCCCGACGCCAGTGCCTGTCGGTGCAGTGCTGCGCGAAGCCGGCGAGGAAGCGCAGCAGCCGTGGGTTGGCGGTCAGCGGCACGTAGACGGGGGAGGACGGGCTCAGTGCTGCGCGCAGGCCCGTCGCCAGGATGGCGGGCTCGGGCAGGGGCAGCGTCAGGGCCGGGGCCAGCCATCCCGCGTTGCCCCAGCTCGCGCCGGCGGCGACGTCATGGCGATCGACGACGGTGACCTCGACCCCCTCACGCTGGAGGAACCACGCGGTCGAGAGGCCGACCATGCCGGCACCGATGACGACGACGTGCTGCGGCGACTGATGTGTGTCCATGACCACATCCTCGGTCCCCGCGCAGCGTCGCGCCGTGGCGTCGCGGCCACGGTTCCCGGCGACCGCGTGTGCGTTGCCACACGGGTGGCCGGGGCAGCGCGAACGCCTCGCCCGGAGGTGCACCATCAGGGCCAGCCGGGTCGCCGGGTCGTCCGCATCGACGCCGCAGGACTCGCGCGCCCGGCGCAGCCGGTTGCGGAGCGTGTTGGGGTGCAGGTGCAGGGCCTCGGCGGCGGCCAGCACGTTGCCGGCGGCGGTCAGGTAGCCGTCGATCGCCTCGACCAGCGCCGTGTCGTGCCGGGTGTCGTAGGCCGACAGGAGCGTGAGCGGGCTGGCTTCGGCGTACGTCGACAAGAACCCGCGCAGCCGGTCGACCATCACCTCGGCGTAGACCTCTGGCAGCTCGGCGCAGCGGCCGGGCTCGCCACGGCGGAGCAGTGCGCGCACCACGTCGGTCGCGGCGGCCCGCGAGTGCGGCAGGTCCGTCGCCGACACCGCCACCCCGACACCGGCCACCACCCCGCGGCTGCCCGGCACCCGGGTCAGGAAGTCGGTGACGATGCGACGCCCGGAGGCGGCGCCCGTGACGCAGAAGAGGGTGTCGCCGAGCAGTGCGCAGGCCGCATCGGGGCACACGGCGCTCAGGTGCAGGGTCAGCGCGCCGGCGAGGTCGACGGCTGCCTCGGGGTCCTCCCCCCGGATCGCGATGACCACGAGCGGGTCGACCAGGCCGCCCTCCTGAGCGGCGGCCACCGCGGTCTCGCCACCCGCGAACAGGCGCTCGAGCTGGTCGTCGCGGCCGCGGGCCGCCTGCCCGGCGACACGCCGGGCGTGCCGCACCTGGCGGGCGATCACCGGCGCGGCGGAGCGCAGCGCCTCGACCTGGTGGGACGTCGGGGGGCCGCCGATCGCGGCCCAGATCGAGCCCAGCAGCTCGCCGTCGTGACGCAGCGCCACGACCGCCCGTGCGGTCAGTCGCACCTCGGGGAGGTCGACGAGGATGACGTCGTCGGTGGCACGGAGGCGTTCGAAGACGCCGGCCGCGGCGATGGCGTCGCGGTACTTCGCGGGCACCTGCCGGTTGAGGATCGTCTCGACCCGGGCCTCGTCGACGGCGCTGTGCTCGCCGCCGTAGGCGATCACGACGGTGTCGCGGTCCTCGATGGTGATGGGGGAGCCCACCAGCCGGGCCAGGTCCTGCGCCAGCTCGAAGAGGTCCCCCCGCTGCTCGCCCATGCGCCGCAGACTAGATCAGGTAGAGCGTGATGGTGCTGCCTCTGGCGACCATGTCGCCGGCATCGGGTGAGGTGCTGAAGACGAAGCCGAGACCGATGTAGTTGTCGGAGTTCAGCACCTCGACCTGGAAACCGAGGGCCTCCAGCTTCTCGGTGGCCGCGTCGACGCCCATGGCGATCACCCGCGGCACCTCCGTCAGCTCGGGACCCTTGGACACCACGAGCTCCACGGTGTCGCCCTTGAAGAGCGGCCCGGCAGTGGGGGACTGCCCGATGACGTTGCCCTCGGCGACCGAGTCGCTGAACTCCTCGCCGGTCACGTCGACCTCGAGCTTGCGCCTCTCCAGGGCCGCGGTCGCCTTGTCGGCGTCCTGGCCGGTCCAGTCCGCGATCTCGATCGGCCGGCGGCCCTTGCTGACCACCAGGTCGACGGGGCTGTCCGGCTTGACCGTCGTGCCGGCGACCGGATCGCTGCGCATCACCGAGCCGGCCGGCACGGTGTCGCTGAACTTCTCGATGCTCGAGCCGTTGGCGAGGTTGACCTGGGTGATGGCGTCCTGCGCCTGGTCCTCGGTCATGCCCTGGAGGGTGGGTACGTCGTAGCGCTCCGGGCCGAGGGACACGATCAGCGTCACAGCGCCGTCCTTGAGCACCCGCTCGCCCGGGTCGGGGTCGGAGCCGAGCACCAGCCCGGCCTCGACCGTCTCGGAGAAGCGCGGCGTCCCGACCTCGACCGCCAGGCCGGCCCGGTCGAGCTCCGTGGACGCGGCGGCCTCGGTGACGCCCAGGACCCCTGGGGTGGTGGTGTAGCGGGCGAAGCCGAACCACCACGAGCCGATCGCCAGGCCGGCAAGCAGCAGCACGATCAGCACGAACGAGATCGGCCCCCTCAGCGACCGTCGCCGGGCGGTGGTGATGACGGGGACGGGTGTCGACGGCCTGCGCGGGGCAGGGAGACGCGCCTCGACGGCGGGGACGGGAGCGGGCAGCTGCTCGATCGCGGTCGTGTGCGAGTGGTCGTCGGACCCGCGGTAGCCGGCCATCGCGCTCGGGTCGAACGGCTCGAGTGCGGTGTCGTTGCGGTCCAGCGGGAGCGCGAGGTCGGCGGTCAGCTCGGGGTCGTCCAGCACCCCGTCGCGCAGGGCCTGGGCGACGCGGTGGATCTGGTGCAGCAGCACGCTGGCGTCAGCCGGTCGCTGGGAACGATCGCGAGCCGTGGCCCGGGCGACCAGCGCATCGACGTACGCCGGAATGGTGGGCACGACCGCGGACGGTGGCGGGACGTCCTCGTGGACGTGCCGGTAGGCGACCTGGATCGGGCTCTCGCCCTCGTGCGGCTTGTTGCCGGTGAGGAGCTCGTAGAGGACGACCCCGGCGGCGTAGACGTCGGCGCGTGCGTCGGAGCGGCCGTCGACGACGAGCTCGGGCGCGAGGTAGGAGACCGTGCCGATCAGCACACCGCCGGTCGCGGTGTGCTGGGTGTCGGCGCTGACGGCCTTGGCGAGGCCGAAGTCGGCGACCTTCACCCGGCCGCCGTGCGCCTCGTCGCCGATCAGCACGTTCTCCGGCTTGACGTCGCGGTGGATCAGCCCGGCACGGTGTGCCGCGGCGAGGGCGGAGACGACCGGCTCGAGGAGGGACAGCGCCCGGGCCGGCGTCATCGGGGACTCCTTGCGGATCACGTCGCGCAGGGTGTGCCCGGGGACGTACTCCATGGCCAGGAACACCACGCCGTCGTCGTCGCCCTGGTCGTAGACGCCCACCACGTGCGGGTGGTTGAGCCTGGCGGCAGCGCGCGCCTCGCGGACGAAGCGCTGCGCGAAGTCGTCGTCGTCACCCAGCCCCGGGTGCATCACCTTGACCGCGACGGTGCGGTCGAGCCGGATGTCGGTGGCCTCGTAGACACTCGCCATGCCACCGCGGGCGATGCGGGGTCCGATGCGATATCGCCGGTCGAGGAGACGACCGACGAGCGCGTCGGGACCCGCTCGACCCGCGGCGCGGGCGTGCTCGGGTGGCTCCACTGCTCGACCTCCATCACCGGACGGGGAAGGATCCGGTGCTCCATCGTACGAAACCCCGGCGCCAGACACGGTGGCGCGAGCCTGCCCCGGCGTGGCGTGGAGCCGGCCCGGTCGGCCGGGTCGTCCGCTCAGGCGGGCGGGTCGCCGCGCTCGAGCCGCTTCTTGATGGCCAGCACGTTGTCGACGTAGCGCACCGTCTCGTCGTAGAGCCCGTGACGCTGGACCGCCCCGATGCCCTGGTAGTAGGCGCCCACCTGGTGGCGTCGGGACCGGGTGTGATCGCGGAGGACGTCCAGCAGGAGCACCCCCGCGGTGGCGTTGTCGCGCAGCGAGTGGAGCCGCAGATCCCGATCGGCGTAGGACTCCATCCAGCGCGCCGTGCTCGGCAGCACCTGCATGGCGCCGACGGCCCCGGCGCTGGACACGTGGTGCATCTGCCAGCCCGCCTCCTGCCAGGACACGGCCAGCGCGAGCTGCGGGTCGACGCCACGGTGCTTCGCGATCCGCGTGATCACGGTGCGCACCCGCTCCCGACCGGGCTCGGCGGTCGGGTCGTGGTCGTGGCCCGGCTCGCCGCCCGAGTCGTCGGCCCGGGACGTGACGACCGGGATCTCGAGTCGCTGGCCGACGCGGAGCGTGCCGGCCGGGCCCAGGTGGTTGTGCGAGATCAGCTCGGCGGTCCAGGCATGGAACCGGACGGACAGACCGCTGGCGGTGTCACCCGGCTCCACGATGTAGGTCGTGAGGTCCCGATTGCCGGGGAGCTGCTCGTGCTCGGCCGCGGCGGGGGCGACAGCCACCAGCGCCACGGCAACTCCCAGTCCCACGGCAGTCGGGATCAATGTCGACGTGCGCCTGCGAGTGCCCATGGGTCAGGCACCTCCTCACCTGCCGGCGACGTCCGGGTGCCGAGAACATCCGGAGGGGAAGCGCCGCGAGCGAGCCGTCGACGTTACGCAGCGGCGGGTCCCGCCGCGATCAGGCGCAGGGGCCGGGCGTGTCGCCACGGCGGGTCGTGCCGCCGGCTGGGTGGCTGGTGTGTCGGCGTGAAATACTGCGGGCATGAGCTCCTCTGACAACCCCGTTCCGCTGGCCGACGCCGATCTCGATGCCCTCGTCGACGAGTGGCTGGACTGGGGCCAGGCGGCCCAGCTCCTCGGTGTCACGCCCGCGAAGGTGCGCACGATGATCAAGGACCACGAGATCGCGGGTGCGGTCCCCAAGCCCGGCGTGCCGCCGTCGGTGCCGGCTGCGTTCTTCCAGGACGGGCTGATCGTCAAGGGCCTGTCCGGGCTGCTGACCATGCTCCACGACCACAACTTCGACGACCGCGAGTGCATCGCGTGGATCTTCACCGACGACGACCTCCCCGGTCGCCCGATCGACGCGCTGCGCGAGAACCGTGGCGCCGAGGTCAAGCGGCGTGCCCAGGTGCTGGGCTTCTGACCCGCTATCGTCGCGAGCCATGAGCACCCGCAGCAGCCAGACCCGCGCCGCGCAGGTTGTCCCGGGCCAACGGAGCCTGATCGGACTGCTCATCGCCGTGATCACGGCGGCGGTGCTGTGGTGGACCCAGGGGGACGGCAACACGCCCGGCGCCGACCCGTCGCCCGCCGACACCCCGTCGGCCCAGCAGACGACGTCGCAGACTCCGACGGCCGGCCAGTCCGGGACCGACCCCGACAGCGGGTTGCCGATCGTCCGGGTGTCCGACCTGCCTCCCGAGGCGGCCGAGACGTTGGAGCTGATCGATGCGGGCGGACCGTTCCCCGAGGATCGCGACGGGGTCACGTTCGAGAACCGGGAGGACATCTTGCCGCAGCAGGCCGGGGGCTACTACAAGGAGTACACCGTCGAGACGCCCGGCTCCGACGACCGCGGAGCGCGGCGGATCGTGACCGGCGCGAACGCTGAGCTCTACTGGACCGACGACCACTACTCGTCCTTCTCCCGGATTGCCAGGTGACCTCATGAGCGGACTTGCGGGACTTCTTGCTGGACTCATCAAGGGTGAGGCGCAGCCCGGCCTCTACCAGTGGCACGGCGCCTTCGACGTCGCCGACGTGCAGCACACGGTCGAGCACGCGGGCTTCGGCTTCGGCCACGTCGACGGGTGGGTGGGCGGCGGCACCAAGGCGGAGTTCCTCGCCGCCGTGGGGGAGGCGCTCGGCTTCGCGGACTACTACGGCCAGAACTTCGACGCCCTCGCCGACTGCCTCCACGACATCGGGGCCGGCCGGGCCGGCGTCGTGCTCCTCTGGGACGGCTGGAGCACCCTCGCGCGCACCGACGAGCGGGCCTTCAACATCGCGCTGAGCGTGCTCGGATCGCGGGTCAACGCCGACCGGGGCGTGCCGTTCTCGGTGCTGCTCCGCGGTGAGGGGCCGGACGTCCCGGGGATCGCCTCGCTCGACTGAGCGGCTAGACCGTCCGCTGGGTGGCGGCGGACGCGAGCTCGGTGAGCACGCCGCGGGCGTGCTCACCGATCGTCGTCCCCTCCAGCGCGGTGACGGCCGTCGCGGCAAGTGACCCGATGAGCTGCTCGACCTGCGTGTGGGCGCCGGACGCGTCGATGATCCGGCGCAGGTCGGCGACCGCGGCTTCGTCCAACGCACGGCCGAGGGCGGTGTGCAGTCGCTCGGCGTCGGCCGGCTCGGCCGCGGCCAGCGCCAGCGCCACGAGCACGGTGCGCTTGCCCTCGATCAGGTCGTCGCCCGCGGGCTTGCCCGTGACGGCAGGGTCGCCGAACACGCCGAGCAGGTCGTCGCGCAGCTGGAACGCCTCGCCCAGCGGCAGCCCGAAGCGGGACAGGGCGCTGACCTGTTCGTGGGTCGCGCCGGCCAGCGAGGCGCCGATGTCGAGGGGGCGCTCGATCGAGTACTTCGCGGACTTGTAGCGCAGCACCGTCATCGCGGTCTCGACGTCGGCGTGCGCTCGCGCCTGCACCGACACGCCGAGGAACTGGCCTGCGATCACCTCCGTGCGGCACAGCTCGAACATGTTCAGACCTGCGTCCACCCGCTCCTGCGCGAGCCCGCAGTGGCGCAGCATGTCGCCGGCCCAGCCGAGCAGCAGGTCGCCCAGGAGGATCGCCGCCGCGGCGCCGTACTGCTCCGCATCTCCACTCCACCCGGCCTCCCGGTGCTCGGCCTCGAACGCCCGGTGCGTGGCGGGGCGGCCGCGGCGGGTGTCGGAGGCGTCCATGAAGTCGTCGTGCACGAGTGCGCTGGCGTGCAGCAGCTCGAGGGCGGCGCACGCCCGCACCAGCGCGGTGTCGTCGGCGACCTCCGGCCGGATCGCCCTGAAGCCCCAGTAGCAGAACGCCGCGCGGAACCGCTTGCCTCCGCTGACCGAGGTCCGGGCCTCCGCGACGAGGCGGGCGGCGTCGTCACCGAGGGGGGTGAGGAGCGCCGCCTGGACGTCGAGGAAGTCGTCAAGCACCGCCTGGATCCGCGCTCGGAAGGCCTCGGGATCCCACGCGGCGGCCGTTGCGTCACTCACCCGGGGGAGCCTAGTCAGTGGACCGATTCCCCCAAACAGTGCACCCAAACCTAGGCTGGGCCCATGACGCAGGGACACGGGCGCAGCATGCGAGAGCTGATCGAGAGCGGTGCGAAGTCGTTCTCGTTCGAGTTCTTCCCGCCCAAGGACGAGGCCGGCGAGGAGCGCCTGTGGCGCGCGATCACCGAGCTCGAGCCCTACCAGCCGACGTTCGTGTCCGTGACGTACGGCGCCGGCGGCAGCTCTCGCGACGCCACCGTGCGGATCACCGGCCGGATCGCCCGGGAGACCTCGCTGACGCCGGTGGCTCACCTGACCTGCGTCGGCCACAGCCGTGCCGAGCTGGCCGACATCCTCGACGCCTACCGCGACGCCGGCGTCGACCACATCCTGGCGCTGCGTGGTGACCCGCCCGGCGGCCCGCACACCGAGTGGGTGGGCGCCGACGACGGCCTGCACCACGCCTCCGAGCTGGTCTCCTTCATCAAGGAGCACTACGACGCGGCCGTCGGGGTCGCCGCGTTCCCCGAGGGTCACATCGATGCCGAGAGCCTCGAGCAGGATGCAAGCGTGCTCAGGGCCAAGCAGGACGCCGGCGCCGAGTTCGCCGTCACCGAGATGGTGCTGCGGGCCAGTGACTACTTCGCGCTGGCCGAGCGCGCCCGGGCGCTGGGCGTCGACATGCCGATCATCCCGGGGATCATGCCGATCCTGAACCTCAACTCCATGAGTCGCATGGTCGAGCTCTCCGGACGGGAGATGCCCGACGAGATCCGGGCTCGCATCGAGCCGCTCGCCGAGACGCCCGCCGAGCTGCGCGCCGAGGGCATCCGGATCTCCACCGAGCTGTGTCAGGCGCTGCTCGAGGGCGGTGCCCCGGGGCTGCACTTCTACACGCTGAACTTCTCCAAGGCGACCCGCGAGATCTTCGCCGCACTGCAGATCACCGCCTGACCCACGGCCTCGTCGCTACGGTGGCGCCATGAGCACCCGCACCGTCACCGTCACCGGCCAGGGCAGCACCGCCGTGGCACCGGACACGGCCGTCGTCCGCGTCGCCGCCGTCGCCCGCGCCGCTGGTCTGGCCGAGGCGTTCGCGTCCGCGTCGACGGCCGCTGCGCAGATCGGCGTCGTGGCCAGGCGTCACACCGTGGAGGAGCGGATCGCCTCGACCGGCATCACCGTGTGGCCGTGGCACGACAACCAGGGCCGGCAGCGGGGCTTCGAGGCCCGGCACTCGCTGTCCATCGGCTGCTCCGATCTCGACGCCGCGGGTGCGCTGCTCGACGAGCTGGCCGGCGAGGTGGGCGACGCGCTCGCCGTCGACGGCGTGGCGCTCGAGGTCGCGGAGACGACCGCGGCCCGTGACCGGGCGGTCGCCGCTGCGTACGCCGATGCGCTGCGTCAGGCCGAACAGCTGGCCGGCCTCGCCGGGGCCTCGCTGGGCGATGTCCTCGCCATCGCTCAGGGTGGCTCCGCGGGCGGTGGGCCCGGCTTCCGCGGCATGGACGCGATCGCGGCCTCGGCCAAGCTCGAACCGGGGGAGACGACCGTCGCGGCGAGCCTGAGCGTCACCTGGGCCCTCGCCTGAGCGGTCGGCCGGCTAGGGCGGCCCGATCGCCTGCGCGACGAGCGCGGCCGAGAGTCCCACGAACGGCAGCCCCGAGCCCGGCGTGGCATGTGCGCCGGCGGCGTCG
>NZ_JANPEO010000168.1:0-1941 GCF_031422975.1 Nocardioides sp.
CTCGGCGTGATCACCCCCGAACAGGGCGCCGCGATAGCCGCGGCAGCGGGCGAGGTGGCGGCGGGTGAGCACCTCGACGCCTTCCCGCTCGACGTGTTCCAGACCGGCTCCGGCACGAGCTCGAACATGAACATGAACGAGGTCCTCGCGAGTCTCGCTGGCGGCGTGGACCCGAACGGCATCCATCCCAACGACCACGTCAACGCCTCGCAGTCCTCCAACGACACCTTCCCGACCGCGATCCACGTCGCCGCCACACTCGCCGTCGTCGAGGACCTGCTGCCGGCGCTGGCCACCCTGGAGGCGTCACTGTCCGCGAAGGCATCGCAGTTCGCCGAGCTGGTCAAGGCCGGGCGCACGCACCTGATGGACGCGACGCCGGTGATGCTCGGACAGGAGTTCGGCGGCTATGCCGCGACGGTGTCGTACGCCGCACAGCGGCTCGGCGGCGTACTCCCCCGCGTCCGCGAGCTCCCCCTCGGCGGCACCGCCGTGGGCACCGGGATCAACACCCCGCCCGGCTTCGCGGCCGCGGTGATCGCGGCGCTGGTCGCCGAGACCGGGCAGGAGTTCACCGAGGCGCGCAACCACTTCGAGGCGCAGGGCACGCGTGACTCGCTCGTCGAGCTGTCCGGTGTGCTGCGCACGATCGCCGTCGGCCTGACCAAGATCTGCAACGACCTGCGCTGGCTGTCGTCCGGGCCGACGACCGGCCTCGCGGAGATCCACCTGCCCGACCTCCAACCGGGGTCGAGCATCATGCCGGGCAAGGTCAATCCGGTGCTGCCCGAGGCGACGCTGATGGTGTGTGCGCAGGTCGTCGGCAACGACGCCGCCGTGGCCTGGGCAGGTGCGAGCGGCAACTTCGAGCTCAATGTGCAGATGCCGGTCATCGCCCGCAACCTGCTCGAGTCCATCCGGATCCTCTCGACCTCCACGACCCTGCTCGCCGAGCGCTGCATCGACGGCATCACGGCCGACGCCGACCGCATGCGCGCCTACGCCGAGTCCTCCCCGAGCGTCGTCACGCCACTCAACAAGCACCTCGGCTACGAGGAGGCCGCGAAGGTGGCGAAGCAGGCATTGAGGGACGGGACGACGATCCGTGAGACCGTGCTCGCGATGGGGTACGCCGAACGCGGCGTCCTCACCGAACAGCAACTCGATGAAGCCCTCGATGTGGAACGGATGACTCGCCCGTGAGCCAGATGAACGACCCGGAGCACGTCCGCTCGCAGTACGCCACCGAGGACAGGCTCCAGACCCGCCGCTCGGTCTGGCAGCCCACCGCCGCCGGCATGGATCCGGTGAACGAGGCGCTGAACGCGATCGACCGCGCCCTCGTCGGTGACGCCGACGTGCTCGAGGTCGGCTGCGGCACGGGCGCGATGGCCGAGCAGATCCATGCCCTCCCCGGCGTGACGCTGATTGCGATCGACTTCTCGCCGCGCTTCGTCGAGCTCACCGCCGCTCGCGGCGTCGACGCACGTGAAGCTGACATCTGCTACCTGCCGTTCGACGACGCGTCCTTCGACGTCGTGTACGCCGGCTGGATGCTCTACCACGTCCGCGACCTCGAGCGAGCCCTCAACGAGGTCCGCCGCGTGCTGCGCCCGGGCGGCACCTTCGTGGCCGTCACCAACGGCAACGACCACCTCGCCGACCTGCGCATCGCGGCCGGCGGCAAGGCGTTGGTCACGCAGTTCAGCAGCGAGACCGGCGAGTTCGTCCTCGGCCGCCGCTTCGCCGACGTGCGTCGTCACGACCTCGAGACGCGCGCCGTCTTCCCCGACCATGCCACGGCCCAGGCCTACCTCGACTCCTCCGACGAGGGCATGGTGCTGCCGCCCTTCGTGGGTGAGCGGGAGTACGCCGGACACGTCACGGTGTTCGAGGCACGCTGACCCGATCCGCGAGCAAGGTCGCGAGCGACCTCGCGAG
>NZ_JANPEO010000169.1:0-15621 GCF_031422975.1 Nocardioides sp.
CGTTTCGCCGGCCTCGGTCGCCCGGCGGACGGCGCGGAACATGGCACCGGTGTCGAGGTAGCGCAGACCGAGCCGGGCCGCGACGCCGCGCGAGGTGCTGGACTTGCCGGAGCCGGAGGGTCCATCGATGGCAACGACAAGGGAACTCACGGGAGGTGAGCCTACCGGTGAGTCGTCCAACCGCGAGATTCCAGAGCCCCCAGCAGGTGCTCCGCTCGGCCCTCCTCGACGACGAGCTCGGTGAGGCCGACCGGCCGGCCGGGATCGTGGTCGATGTGGACGTCTTCGATGTTGACGCCGATCTCGCCGGCGTCACCGAAGAGCCGCGCCAGCTCGCCCGGGTGGTCGGGCACGGACACGAAGACCGAGCGCATCGGACGGACCGGTCCGCCGTGCTTGCCGGGAATGGCCTGGGTGCCGCTCACGCCTGCGCTGAGGATCCGGTGCAGCGCGTCACGCTGATCGTCACGAACGGCCGCGATCAGGTCGTCGAGCTGCTCGCGCAGCTCGCCCAACAGGTCGGTGACGGCGGCGGCGTTGGCACCGAGGATCTGCTGCCACAGCGCAGGGTCGCTGGCTGCGATCCGGGTGACGTCGCGGACCCCCTGGCCGGAGAGCGCAAGGTGCGCCGCCGGGGCGCCGGCCAGCCGACCCGCGACCAGGACGGCCGCCAGGTGGGGCAGGTGCGACGTGCGCGCGACGGCCACGTCATGTTCGTCGGGGCTGAGCGTGGTGGCGACGGCACCGCAGACGGCCACCAGGGCTGCCACGGCCGCGGTCGCGTCCGCTGATGACGTCGAGTGCGGTGTGATCGCCCACGGTCGCCCGTCGAAGAGCGCCGCGCTGGCCGCGAGCGGTCCGGAGCGTTCGCTGCCGGCCATCGGGTGCGAGCCGACGTAGCGGGTCAGCTGGGCGGCGGTCACCCTCGCCGCCACGTCCTGCAGCGGTCGACTCTTGATGCTGCCCACGTCGGTGACCAGGGCGTCGCTGTCGGTCAGGGCGGAGACGATCGCCGCGCCCAGATGGTCGGGTGGTACGGCGACCACCACGATCATGGGGCGATCGGCGGCGCCCTTCGGTCGACCCGCGCCCAGCCCGCTGGCGGTGCGGACGTGCTCGGCCGACAGATCGGTCAGGACGACGTCGATGCCGGCCCGGCGACAGGCCAGCGCGATCGACGTACCGACCAGACCAGTGCCGACGACCTCGACCAACCCCAGCGGTGACTCACTCATCGTCGGGCACGTCGCGCGTCCTGGTCAGGTCGCGGCGCAGGTTGGCCGCGCCGTGGAGGTAGACGTGGGTGATGTCGGCGCGCGGCAGCTCGGTCTCGACGTGGGCGAGCATCCGCACGCACCGGGGCATGGAGCCCTCGATCTCGAGCTCGCGGGCACAGATCAACGGCACGTCCCCGAACCCCAGCTGGCGGGCGGCGTAGGCGGGGAACTCGCTCACCAGGTCGCTCGTCGCGGTGAAGATCACGGAGATGAAGTCGTCGACGGTCAAGGCGTTGGCCGCCATGGCGTCCGTCACCATCTCGGCCACCCGCTCGAGCATGTGCTCGCGGGTGTCCGCGTCGAGTTGGGTCGCGCCCCTGATCGCCCTGGTTGCCACGGGGGCAACCCTAACGGCGTCGGGTCCTCGTCAGCCGCGGCCGCCCACCCGTGCTCAGAGCTTGGCGGTGTCGAGCAGCACGCCGAGCTCGTCCAGGGTCAGTTCCCGCATCTCCCCGAGTGGCAGCCCGCCGAGCTCGAGAGGGCCGATCGAGGTCCGCGTCAGCCGGGTCACGGGGTGTCCGACGTGCTCGAGCAGGCGACGCACGATGCGGTTGCGACCCTCGTGGATGACGAGCTCGACGATGGTGCGCTGGCGTGACGTCCGACCGTGACTGCCCTCCACGATCCGCGCCCGCGAGACCGCGACCGGGCCGTCGTCGAGGGTCACGCCGGCGAGCAGCTTCTTGATGATGCCCTTGTGGAGCTCGCCCTCGACCTCGGCGACATAGGTCTTCTCGATCTCGAACGACGGGTGCGCGAGGCGCTGGGCGAAGTCGCCGTCGTTGGTGAGGATGAGCAGTCCGGAGGTGTCGGTGTCGAGCCGACCGACGTGGAAGAGCCTCTCGGGACGCTCCGCCACCAGGTCGCCCAGGCTGGGGCGGCCCTCGGGGTCGCTCATCGTGGAGACGACACCGCGCGGCTTGTTGAGCACGAGGTAGACCGACGCGCTGATCGGTGGCAGCCGCTTGCCGTCGACGCGGATCACGGCCGTCGCCGGGTCGACCTTGGTGCCCAGGCGGCTGACGATCTCGCCGTCGACCTCGACGTGCCCCTCCAGCATGAGCTCCTCGCACTTGCGCCGGCTCGCGACGCCCGACTGCGCCAGCAGCTTCTGGAGCCGGATCAGACCGTCCTCGTCCGGCTCGGGGCGTTGCGAGACGAGGTTGGACTGGTCGGAGTCGTGGGGCTTCATGCGATTTCGGTCCCGCCGTCGGGTTCGGTGCCCTGGCCGCTGTGTGGCGAATGATGCAGTTCGCTGTGCGGCGACGGGTGGTGGGGGTTCTCCCCGGGGGCGTGGGGGATGAGCCCTGGGGCCGGCGCCGCCATCTGCGTCAGCTCGTCCTCCAGGTCCTCCATGTCGGGGAGGTACGGCGCCAGCTCGGGCAACTCCTCCAGCGAGGTGATGCCGATCCGGTCGAGGAAGTAGGTCGTCGTGCGGTAGAGGTTGGCGCCGGTCTCGACGTCCTGACCGGCCTCCTCGACCAGCCCGCGGGTGAGCAGCGTCCGCATCACGCCGTCGACGCTCACACCACGCACGGCCGAGACCCGGGCCCGGGACACCGGCTGCTTGTAGGCGACCACGGCCAGGGTCTCCAGCGCGGCCTGGGTGAGGCGGGCCTGCTGGCCCTCGAGCACGAAGCTCTCGACGACGGCGGCGAACTCGTCGCGAGTGTAGAAGCGCCAGCCCCCCGCGACGTTGCGCAGCTCGAAGCCACGGCCCTGCTCGGTGTACTCCCCCGCGAGCGACTGCAGCGCGTCCTCCACGGCCTCGACCGGGTGGCCGACGACCGAGGCGAGCTGCACCTTGTCCAGCGCCTGGTCGGCGACCATCAAGATCGCTTCCAGTGCGGGTCGGAGGTCGGCGACGGCGACTGCCAGCGTCTCGACGTCGACCGTCACGCTGGTCTCGGTGGAACCCGCGTCGGGGGTGGTCGGTGTCTCACTCATCGTCGTACTCCTGGCTCTGCTGATCTTCCTCGGGCGCCGGCTGGTCCGTCACGTCTGATTCTGCCTCGGGTGGCGCCCCGTCGAACTCGTCGGTGATCTCGATCTGCGCGTCCTCGTCCCCGGTCCACCGGACCGTCAGCTCGCCGAGCGGCGTCACCTGGTCGAAGGCGACGACGCCCTCGCGGAACAGCTCGAGCAGCGACAAGAAGCGTGCCACGGTCGTCAGCCGGTCGGGTGAGTCACCGCAGAGCGCCCGGAAGGTCATCGTCCCTGCGTGACGCAGCCGATCCATCACGATCGTGGCCTGTTCGCGGACGCTCACCTTGGCGGCGTGGATGTGCTGCAGCGAGACCTCGAGCACCGCCTTGGGCTCCATCGCCTTGGCTGCGAGCTCGGCGAACTGCTCGAGCCCGATGCCGATCAGGACCTCGGGCAGCAGGCTCGCGAAGCGCTCCTCCATGCCGACCTGTCGCGGGTGCCGGGTCGCCTCGGCCGCGAGCTTCACCTCGAGCACGCCGGCGACGAGCTTGAAGGCCCGGTACTGCATGAGGCGGGCGAAGAGCAGGTCGCGCGCCTCGAGCAGGGCGAGGTCCTCCTCGTCCTCGACGTCGCCCTGCGGCAGGAGCCGGGCCGCCTTGAGGTCGAGCAGGGTCGAGGCGACCAGGAGGAACGACGTCGTCTGCTCGAGGTCCCACGCCGTGCCGCCCACCTTGATGTGGGCGATGAACTCATCGGTGACCTGGGACAGCGCGACCTCGGTGATGTCGAGCTTGTGCTTGGCGATCAGGCTCAGCAGCAGGTCGAAGGGGCCTTCGAAGTTGTCGAGGCGTACGGCGAAGGCGGGCGTCTCGCCGTCGGCAGGGTTGCCGGGTGCGAGCGTCCGACCGGTGTGTCCTGCACTCACTCCTCGGTCAGCCGCCGGACCAGGGCGCTGTCGTCCCCGTTGGCCTCGAAGTCGGCCAGCACCAGCGCGATCGCCTCCCGCACGAGCCGGCCGCGGTCGACAGCAAGCCCGTTGGCACGGCGCAGCATGAGCCGCGTGTGCTCGATGTCGAGCAACTCGTCGGCCGTGACGTAGACGGTCATCTTCTCGTCATGGCGAACTCGGCCGCTCGGCTTCTTGGGGCCGGTCTCGACCTCGTCGGGCTGGTCGGCGACCGCGCGCACCGGGCGAGCAGCCGGATCGGTGCCTTCGGCGGTCTTGCGGAACAGGTCGTCGGCGGTCGGCATGCTCACTCGGCGGGCCATCGGGTGAGCACCTCCTTCGCGAGCTCGCGGTAGTGGGTGGCACCGGTCGAGGTGGAGGCGTAGGCGGTGATGGGCTCGCCGGCCACCGTGGCGTCGGAGAACTTCACGGTCCGGCGGATCACGGTGTGGAAGACCTTGTCGCCCCAGGCCTGCACGAGCCGGTCCATGACCTCTCGGCTGTGCAGGGTGCGTCCGTCGAACATCGTGCCCAGGATGCCGTCGACCTCGAGCTTCGGGTTGAGTCGCTCGCGCACCTTGTCGATCGTGGTCTTGAGGAGCGCAACCCCGCGGAGCGCGAAATACTCGCACTCCAGCGGCACGATCACGCCGTCGGAGGCGGTCAGGGCATTGACGGTGAGCAGACCCAGCGACGGCTGGCAGTCGATCAGGATGATGTCGTAGTTCTCCATCGCCGGAGCCAGCACGCGCTGCAGCGTCTGCTCCCGGGCCACCTCGTGCACCAACTGCACCTCGGCGGCGGACAGGTCGATGTTGGAGGGCAGCAGGTCCATGCCCGCGACACCAGAGGGCACCACGACGTCCTCGAGCGCGACGTCGCGCTGCATCAACAGGTTGTAGATGGTCAGGTCCATCTCGTGCGGGTTGAGACCGAGCCCGACCGAGAGCGAGCCCTGGGGGTCGAAGTCGACGAGCAGCACCTTGCGGCCGTACTCGGCCAGCGAGGCACCCAGGTTGATGGTCGTCGTGGTCTTGCCGACGCCACCCTTCTGGTTGCACATCGACACCACGCGGGCCCGCGTGCGGGGACCGACGGGGCTGGGCTCGGGGAAGTCGGGCATGGGTCGGCCGGTGGGGCCGATCATCGGCTCCCCCTGCTGCGCACCGGCGTCCGGCACGGTGTCCTGCGCGGGCGACGTCACGACGGGCTCCTCGAATCGGCTGAAGGGGATCGGCTCGCTCGACCCTGCCAGCACCCGTTCGCTCGGGGAGGTGCTCGGCTGGGGTGGACTCACCAGTGGCGGCATCTCGGCGGCGCTGCTGCCGGACTGCCATGGATTGCGGGTAAACCCACCACTGTTCATCGAGAGCGCTCCTAGTTCGACTGATCCGATTGCACCACGACTGAGGCCGCGAATTTTGTCGACACGGCGACACTTCTCTTCTCAGGTTCCGGGCGAGCCTAGGACCAGCCCGAGATGCCCACAACAGGCGGGGCCAGTCCCACAACCCCGTACCCAAATCTGTGCATGACCCCCCGGTTGAGTGCACAGGATGTCTGCGCCTGTGCACAAACCTGTGCACTCGATGGACCGCACCTCAGAGTCGGCGCATGGTGACCGTCGGGAGCACGAGCTCGCCGGCCTCGTCGGAGGCGTCGCAGTCGATGAGGGCCTCGATCACCCAGTCGTGGTGGCCCTCGGGATCGTGGATGGTCTGGCGCACGTCGCGCACCCGTGCGGTCACGCCCTCCTCGACGCCGACGGGCTCACCCGAGCGTTCGGGACCGAGCACGAGCAGCGACGGTCCGCGTGCGTCCCCGTCGATGAGCACCGTGTCGTGCTCGGCGTAGTAGCCCTCGATCGCGGCGTCCCACACCGACCGGCCCATGGCGACGCTGCGCGGCGAGTCGGTGCGCTCCGCGGCGGCCCGCTCCAGCCGCATCAACCCGTCGAGGTCGTCGCGCGACACCAGGTCGACCCTGGCCCACATGGCGTTGCGGACCATCACCTCGAACGTGCGACCCTGCTTGCTGATCGGTCGCGGCGGTGGTGGCGGCTCGTGGTGCGCGACCCGCCCGGGCACGTGCTCGGGGTCGCTCAGCGCCTCCCACTCGTCGAGAAGCGACGAGTCGGTCTGGCGGATCGTCTCCCCCAGCCACTCGACCAGGTCGTCGAGCTCGGGGGTGCGGTGCGCCTCGGGCACGGTCTGCCGCAACGTCCGATAGGCGTCGGTGAGGTAGCGCAGCACCAATCCCTCGGACCGGGCGAGCTGGTAGCGGCCGACGAAGTCGGTGAAGCTCATCCCCTGTTCCCACATCATCCGGACGACGGTCTTGGGCGAGAGCGCGTCCTCGCGCAACCAGGGATGCCGCTGCCGGTAGGTCTCGTAGAGGCCCTCGAGCAGCTCGGCGAGCGGCTGCGGCCAGGTGATGGCGTCGAGCAGCGCCATGCGCTCGTCGTACTCGATGCCGTCGGCCTTCATCTCCTGGACCGCCTCGCCGCGGGCCGCGAACTGCTGGGCCATCAGGATCTGTCGTGGTGCTTCCAGGACGGACTCGATCACGGTGACGATGTCGAGGGTGTAGGTCTCCGACTCCGGGTCGAGGACGTCGAGGGCCGCCAGCGCGAAGTGGGCCAGCGGCTGGTTCAGCGCGAAGTCGGCAGGCAGGTCGACGGTGAGGAGGTATCGCCGGCCGAACTCGTCGATCTCGTCGAGCCTGGTCAGCACGCCGGTCCGCAGCAGGCTGCGTGCGAGCCGCAGCGCCCGTCGTGACAACCGCAGCTGTTGGCGCCCGTCCTCGTGGTTGTCGGTGAGCAGCCGCCGCATCACCGCGAACGCGTCCTCCTCGCGGGTCGCGACATTGATCAGCATCGCGTTGTCGACCCTCATCCGCGAGACGAGCTGTTCCGGCACCCCGGCCACCAGCTTGTCGAAGGTCTGCTCGGTCCACACGACAGTGCCCTCGGGCGGCTTCTTGAGCTGGGCCTTGGACTTGCGCTTCGCGTTGGCGCCCGGAGCCGCGTTCTTGGCTTCCGCCTTGGCCTTGGCCCGCTCGTTGTCGATGATGTGCTCGGGCGCCTGGACGACGACATACCCCGCCGTGTCGAAGCCAGCCCGTCCCGCGCGGCCGGCGATCTGCAGGAACTCGCGCGTGCGCAGCACCCGCTGCCGGTTGCCGTCGAACTTCGCGAGCCCGCTGAACAGCACCGTGCGGATCGGCACGTTGATGCCGACCCCGAGGGTGTCGGTTCCACAGATGACCGTGAGTAGCCCCGACTGGGCCAGCTGCTCCACCAGGCGGCGATACTTCGGCAGCATCCCGGCGTGGTGGACGCCGATGCCGTTGCGCACCAACTTGGAGAGCGTCTTGCCGAAGCCGGCGCCGAAGCGGAACGCTCCGATGCGGTCGGCGATCGCCTCCTTGTCGACCTTGAACGTCGACTTGGCGTTGAGCAGCGCGGTGGCGTGCTCCACCGCGGCGGCCTGGGTGAAGTGGACGACGTAGACGGGAGCCTGGTTGGTGCTCACCAGCTCCTCGAGGGTCTCGCCGAGGTGCTCGAGCGACCAGGAGAACGTCAACGGCACCGGTCGCTCGGCGTCGTCCACGACCGCGACGTCTCGGCCCGTACGTCGCTTCAGGTCCTCGGCGAAGAAGGACACGTCGCCCAGGGTCGCCGACATCAGCAGGAACTGCGCATCGAGCAGCTCGAGCAGCGGCACCTGCCACGCCCAGCCGCGCTCCGGCTCGGCATAGAAGTGGAACTCGTCCATCACGACCAGCCCCACGTCAGCGGCGCGGCCTTCGCGCAACGCGAGGTTGGCGAGGATCTCCGCCGTGCAGCAGATGATCGGCGCGTCCGCGTTGACCGCGGCGTCACCGGTGAGCATCCCGACGTTCTCGGCGCCGAAGACCTCACAGAGGGCGAAGAACTTCTCGCTCACCAGCGCCTTGATCGGCGCGGTGTAGAAGCTCACCTTGTCCTCGGCCAGGGCTGCCGCGTGGGCGCCGATCGCGACCAGCGACTTCCCGGAACCGGTCGGGGTCGCCAAGATGACGTGACTGCCGCCGACCAGCTCCATCACGGCCTCGTCCTGGTGCGGATAGAGGTCGAGACCCTGCTCGGTCACCCACGCCGTGAAGGCGTCGTAGACCGCGTCGGCGTCGCCGCGCACGTTGCTCAGCTGTGTCGCCATCAGTCCCTCGCTCGCGGGTGCGCGGTGGCGAAGACCTCGCGCAGGTTGTCGACCGTCACCAGGGTGTAGACCTGTGTCGTCGTCACGGACGCATGCCCGAGGAGCTCCTGGACGACCCGGACGTCGGCACCGCCGTCGAGCAGGTGGGTGGCGAAGGAGTGGCGCAGCGTGTGCGGCGAGACGTCCCGGGTGACGCCGGCCCGCTCGGCGGCCTTCACCAGCACCGCCCAGGCGCTCTGGCGAGAGAGCCGGCCGCCGCGGGAGTTGAGGAACACCGCTCCCCCGGGCGTCGAGGACGCGACGATCTCGGGCCTGGCCCGGGTGAGGTAGGCCGCGACCGCGTCGAGGGCATAGCCGCCGATCGGGACGAGCCGCTCCTTGGAGCCCTTGCCACGCAGCAGCACCGTGGCATCGACCGCGTCGATGTCGTCGATGTCGAGACCGACCGCCTCGGAGATGCGGGCGCCGGTGCCGTAGAGCACCTCCAGCAGGGCCCGATCGCGCAGCGCGAGCGTGGTGTCCGGCGCGCCCGCTGCCTCGAGGATCGCCTCCACGTCGGACAGCGGCAGCGCCTTGGGCAACCGCTTGGCCGGGGTCGGTGGCTTGACCGCGCTGGCCGGGTCGAGCGTGGCAAGGCCGTCCGCGACGGCGAACTTGTGGAAGCCCCTGACGGCCACCACCGTGCGCGCGGCCGAGGTCGCGCTCAGGGGCGAGTGATCGGCATCGCCCTCGCGCAGCCGCATCAGGAATCCGGACACCGTGGCCTCGGTGACCTCGTCCAGCGTGCTCACGCCCTCCTGGGCGAGGTGGTCGGCGTAGCGCCGCAGGTCGCGTCGGTAGGACGACAAGGTGTTGACCGCCAGGCCGCGCTCCACCGCCAGGTGGTCCAGGTAGGTGCGGATGGCTCGCGTCAGGGCGGCCGTGTCAGTCACGCGTGGACGGTATCCAGCCCCACGGCGTCGATGCCCACCGCCTCGCCCACGGGCCCATTGGTGAGGCTGCCGTCGTAGGTGTTGAGGCCGAGCGCGAGGCTGCGGTCGTCCTTGCATGCCTGCGACCAGCCCTTGTTGGCCAGCGCCACGGCGTAGGGCAGCGTCACGTTGGTGAGGGCGTACGTCGAGGTGTGGGGTACGGCGCCGGGCATGTTGGCCACGCAGTAGAAGATCGACTCGTGGATCTGGTAGGTCGGGTCGGCGTGCGTGGTCGGCCGCGAGTCCTCGAAGCAGCCGCCCTGGTCGATCGAGATGTCGACGAGCACCGAGCCCGGCTTCATCCGCGACACCAGGTCGTTGGAGATCAGCGTCGGCGCCTTGGCGCCCGGCACGAGCACCGCACCGATGACGAGGTCGGCGTCCAGGCAGGCGCGCTCGATCTCGTAGCTGTTGGAGGCGATGGTCTGCAGGTGGCCCTGGTAGATGCGGTCGGCGGCGCGCAGCTTGTTGATGTCCTTGTCGAGCAGCAGCACCTCGGCGTGCATGCCCAGGGCGATAGCGGCGGCATTCATGCCGGAGACGCCGGCCCCGATGACGACGACCTTGCCGTGGTAGACACCGGAGACTCCGCCCAGCAGTACGCCGCGACCGCCACCTCCGCGCATCAGGTGATAGGCCCCGGCCTGGGGAGCGAGCCGTCCGGCCACCTCGGACATCGGGTGCAGGAGCGGCAGGGCACCGTCCGGCGTCTGGACGGTCTCGTAGGCGATGGCGGTGACCTTGCGCTTGATCAGTTCCTCGGTCAGCGCCTTGTCGGCTGCGAGGTGGAGGTAGGTGAAGAGCACCTGCCCGGCGCGCATGCGCGGGTACTCCTCGTCGATCGGCTCCTTGACCTTGAGGATGAGGTCGCCGAACTCCCACACGTCGTCGGCGGTGGGCAGGATCCGCGCACCGGCAGCGACGAACTCCTCGTCGGCGATCGACGATCCGAGCCCGGCACCCTCCTGTACGGCGACGTCATGGCCGTGAACCGTCAGCTCATGGACACCGGCGGGCGTGATGGCCACCCGGTACTCGTGGTTCTTGACTTCCTTGGGAACGCCGACCTTCACCTTGACTCCTCGAGCGGGCCGCACGCGTCACCTCGTTGTGAGCGTGTCACAGCAGAGCGACACTACCGCCGGAGGCCGGTCACCTCGACTCGAGCCCCTCACGCCTCTTCAGGACGTCGTAGGCGAGCACCGCCTGCGCCAGCGGTCCCTGCCGCACGCGACCGTCCAGCACTGCGTCCAGCAGGTCGGCCATCGGTGCCCAGAAGACCTCCATCTCGGCCTCCTCGTGCACCATCTCGAAGTCGCCCCTCGGCGCGGGCGAGAGCCCCCGAGCCAGGAAGATGTCGTGCGCCTCCTCGCTGATCCCGGCGCTCGCGAAGGTGCTCAGCAGCAGCTGCCAAGACGTGGCAGCGAGCTCGGCCTCCTCGCGCAGCTCACGCTTGGCCGTCTCCACGGACGGCTCGCCGGCCGCATCGCGCAGCCCCGCCGGCAGCTCGACGAACTCGCTCTGGTTGGTGTGGCGGTACTGCCGCAGGCACAGCACGCGCTCGTCATCGTCCACCGCCAAGATCACGACCGCGCCCGGGTGCTCCAAGGAGATGCGGACGAACTCGTCCCCCGGGTGGCCGGGCCGGGTGATGACGTCCTCGCGGAGAGCGACGATCCAGGCGTCGCGGTGCAGGTCCCGGCTGCGCTTCACCGGCCACGACGCGGGGCGGTCGGCGAGTGCTTCGATGTCCATGGCCACGAATTTAGCGGGCGGCGGAGGTGTGAGTACGGTCACCCTCATGACGCTGCTGAGCCTGACCCAGATCGAAGCCGCCGAGCGGTCCCGCCTCCTCGAGGTGGAGCGCTACGACATCGAGGTCGACATGACCGGTCTGCTCGAGGGCGAGCTGTTCTCCTCGGTCAGCACCATCACCTTCACCTGCGCCGAGCCGGGGGCCTCGACCTTCGTCGACTGCGCGGGGGACATCGCGAGGGCGACCCTCAACGGTACCGACCTCGACGTGACGACGGCGACGCAGGGGCGGCTGCCGCTTGCGGGCCTGGGCGTCGAGAACGTGCTGGTCGTCGAGGCGTCGACCACCAACACGGCCAGCGGCGAGGGCATCTTGCGCACCGTCGACCCGACCGACAAGCTCGTCTACGTCTGGACGAGTCTGGAGACCGACGAGGCGCGCCGCGTGTGGGCCTGCTTCGACCAGCCCGACCTCAAGGCCCCGCACAGGTTCACGGTCCTGGCCCCGTCGTCGTGGACGGTCACCTCCAACTCGGGCCCGGAATCGGTGGAGGACGCCGAGCAGGCCGACGCCCGGCTGTGGCACTTCCCGGACACGCCCCGCCTCTCGACGTACGTCGTGGTCGTCAACGCCGGCCCGTTCCACGAGATCCGCAGGCAGCACGACGGCTACGACCTGGGCTTCTACTGTCGCCAGTCGCTGGTGGCGCACCTCGAGCGCGACGTGGACGAGCTGGTGACGCTGACCAGGCAGGGCCTGCAGTTCTTCGGCGACAAGTTCGCCCTCGCGTTCCCGCAGGCGCGCTACGACCAGGTGTTCGTGCCCAACCTGGGGGGCGCGATGGAGAACTGGGGCTGCGTGACGTACGGCGACTCGCAGCTGTTCCGCACGCCGCCCTCGCACAACCAGCGAGCCGTCCGGGCCGAGTTCGTGCTGCACGAGATGGCCCACATGTGGTTCGGCGACCTCGTGACCATGCAGTGGTGGGACGACCTGTGGCTGAACGAGGCCTTCGCGTCGTGGGCGTCCAACTGGGCGATGGCCGAGGCCACCGAGTTCAGCGACCAGTGGGCCAGCTTCCTCGCGCTCTACAAGCGGCCCGCCTACGAGATGGACATGGGCCCCGGTCGCCACCCCATCCGTGGCGAGGTCACCGACGTGAATGGCGCGATGGCCAACTTCGACGCGATCACCTACGTCAAGGGCCAGAGCGTCCTGCACCAGCTCATGGCCTACATCGGTGAGGACGCCTTCGTGGAAGGCCTGCGCGCCTACTTCCGCCAACACGCCTTCTCCAACACCGTCCTCGACGACCTGATGTCGGCATATGCCACCGCCGCCGGGCGCGACCTGTCGGCCTGGACGGCCGCCTGGCTGGACCGCTCCGGCACCGACGTCTTGTCCCTGGACGGCTCGACCGTTCGGGCCGAGTCCCCCGACGACCAGGCGCCGCGGCCGCACCGCATCACCGTCGCGTCCTACTCGGTCGAGGGCGACACGCTCCGCCAGGTCGGGGTCACCTCGACCGAGTTGAGCGGAGAGGCGACCGTCGTGGACCTGCCGGCCGGCGACCTGCGCCTGCTGAACGCCGACGACTTCTCGTTCGCCGCCGTCCGGCCCGACGCTGTCTCCTTGAAGTTGATGCTCGACCACCTCGGCGACTTCCCCGAGGCACTCTCGCGGGCTCTGGTCGTGGGTACGATCACCCAGCTCCTGCTGCTGGGCGAGCTCGCCCCCCGGGCGGGCGCGAGCGCCATCACCCGCGCGCTCCACACCGAGCGCAACCCCGCGCTGGTCGAGCCGTTCCTCTCCGTCGGTCATCTTGTGGCCGACCGCTGGGCCCGTCCCACCGAGTCGCCTGCCCTGCGCGCGGCGCTGGCGGATGCCGCGACGGTGCTCGCGGGCGACCCGGCCAACCGCCAGCCGGCGCTGCGCATGGTGGCCTCCAACGCGACGACCGACGAGCACTGGGACGTGCTCGAGGAGGCGGCTGCCTCCTCGTCCGACTCCGATCTCGCGTGGCGGATGGCCATCCGCCACGCCGAGCTCGGACAGCGCGACGACGACGCCGTCGCCCGCCTGCTCGAGCGGGACGCCGACCCGGACGCCGGGGTCAAGCGCCTCAAGGTGCTCGCTGCCAGTCCCGACCAGGAGAGCAAGGAGGCCGTGTGGCGTGCCTTCTTCGTCGACTACTCCGTCCCGGCGAGCCGCGACACCCTCGAGCTCGGTGCGATCTTCTGGCGACCGATGCAGCACGAGCTGCTGGCGCCCTACACCCACCGGTATCTGGAGGAGCTGCCCGACCTCAAGGGTGGCCTGCTCAACCAGGGTGTGGTGATCCGGGCGATGTATCCCCACGCCGTCGGCGACGCGTCGTTCCTGGCGGCGGCGCTGGCCGCGGCCGAGGACGACACGATCAGCCTGTATGCCCGCAACCAGTTGCGCGCGCAGTCGTTCGTGCTGGGACGACTGCATCAGGCCCGGGAGCTCTGAGCAGCTCCCGCGGAGTCACTGCGCCGTGTCGTCGTCGGTGTCGACGCGGCGCAGACCGTGCTCGTCGATCGGGATCCTGAGCTCGCGCTGTCGGTCGATCGCGGCACCGATGAGCCCGGCGAAGAGCGGGTGCGGCCGGGTGGGACGTGACCGCAGCTCGGGGTGCGCCTGCGTCGACACGTAGTAGGGGTGGACGTCGGCCGGGAGCTCGACGAACTCCACCAGGCCGAGATCCGGGTTGACCCCGGAGAAGACCAGGCCGGCGGCCTCGAGGTCGGCGCGATAGGCGTCGTTGAACTCGTAGCGGTGGCGGTGGCGCTCCTCGACCCGGTCGACACCGTAGGCCTTTGCCACGACGCTGCCCGGCGTCAGCACGGCCGGCTGGAGACCGAGCCGCATGGTGCCACCGAGGTCACCGGCGCCCTCGACGAACTGCTTCTGCTCCTCGATCGTGGAGATGACCGGGGCCTGGACGTTGGGCTCGAACTCGGTCGAGCCGGCGCCCTCGATGCCGGCGACGTTGCGGGCGTACTCGATGACCATGCACTGCAGGCCGAGGCACAGGCCGAGCGTGGGGATGCCGTGGGTGCGGGCATAGGTGAGTGCACCGAGCTTGCCCTCGAGTCCGCGGATGCCGAATCCACCGGGCACGCAGATCGCGTCGACGTCGTGGAGGTGCTTGGCGGCACCCTGCGGCGTCTCGCACTCGTCGGAGGCGATCCAGCGCAGGTGTACCTTCGCCTCGTGCGCGAAGCCGCCCGCACGCAGCGCCTCGGCGACCGAGAGATAGGCGTCGGGCAGGTCGATGTACTTGCCGACCAGTGCGACGGTGACGTCCTCCTGCGGGTGGTGCACCCGGCGGAGCAGGTCGTCCCAGACGGTCCAGTCGACATCGCGGAACGGCAGGTCCAGGCGGCGCACGACGTAGGCGTCGAGGCCCTCGCGGTGCAGCACCTTGGGAATGTCGTAGATCGAGGGCGCATCGGCGGCGGTGACCACGGCCTCGTCGTCCACGTCGCACATCAGCGCGATCTTGCGCTTGATGCTCTCCGGCAGCTCCCGGTCTGCGCGGCACACGATCGCGTCGGGCTGGATGCCGATGGAGCGCAGGGCGGCCACCGAGTGCTGCGTGGGCTTGGTCTTGAGCTCACCGGACGGCCCGATGTAGGGCACCAGCGAGACGTGGATGAAGAAGCAGTTCTCCCGACCGATCTGGTGGCGGGTCTGGCGCGCCGCCTCGAGGAACGGCAGGGACTCGATGTCGCCCACGGTGCCACCGATCTCGGTGATCACGACGTCGATCTCCGGGCCGCCCATCGCGAGGATGCGGTCCTTGATCTCGTTGGTGATGTGCGGGATGACCTGGACGGTGTCGCCGAGGTAGTCGCCACGACGCTCCTTGGCGATGACCGCGGAGTACACCTGCCCGGTCGTCACGTTGGCGATCTGGCCCAGGTCGGTGTCGAGGAAACGCTCGTAGTGCCCGATGTCCAGGTCGGTCTCCGCGCCGTCGTTGGTGACGAACACCTCGCCGTGCTGGAACGGGTTCATCGTGCCGGGATCGACGTTGAGGTAGGGGTCCAGCTTCTGCATCGTCACTCGCAAGCCGCGAGCCTTCAGCAGGCTCCCGAGGCTGGATGCCGTGAGGCCCTTGCCGAGTGAAGAGGCGACGCCTCCGGTTACGAAGATGTGTTTTGTCTGCTGCACCACGGGCTTTGACTCTACGTGATCAGGAGGGTTTCGGTGTAGCGCTTCAGCCATCGGGACGCCGTGTCGCGGCCATCCGGCAGCGCTTCCTCCTCCGTCTCCGGCGCGCCTCCGAGCAGCGCATCGTCCCAGGTCGGATGCCGCGCGATGGCCCGCGCGTAAGGATCGAGCAGGAGCTTCTGCGGATTGAAGCGATGCCCCTCCGCCGGCGCATACGGGCCGTGAACGCGATAGCCGTAGAGCTGCCCCGGCCCCACGCCGGGCAGATAGCCGTGCCAGACGTGCGAGGTACTCTCCGGCAGGACGATCCTCCGCGACTCGCTGCGCGCCTCCACCGCATCGAAAA
>NZ_JANPEO010000170.1:0-2454 GCF_031422975.1 Nocardioides sp.
GGACCGGCGCGAGCTCCTGAAGGTCGACGGTGCGGTCGTGCACCTCGGCCAAACCCACCACCGCAACAGCGTGGCGGCGATGGAGATAACGGTTAGCTCTCGAGGTCTTTCGTGTCGGGTTGGCGAGGGAAACCGGAATCACGCCTGCGCGGACCGAGGGCACCCCGAGAGCATTCCTGGCCGAGAGCCAACGCGACGGCGCAGAATGCTGAGATGGTGACGTCGAGGTCAAGGCGGCGAGCGGTATGGCAATAGCGACAACGGTCACAGTGACCCCGCCCCCGCCGCGTCCCGTCCGCCACTTTGCAAGCTGGGTCGCCGAATCAGCCCCACGTGGTGGGTCGGTCCTCAATGTCGGGGGCGGCTGCAACGCCTCAGGTGATTTCCCTCGAGTCAGACGTCGCGCTGCGTGCCTGGTTGCGGTGGACCCGAGCGCACGAGTGCTGGGAAACAGTGATGCGGACGAGCGCTATCAGTTGACGTTGGAGGACTTCTCCGTCGAGCACGCGGATCGTTTTGACGTGGCCTTCGCGGTCTTCGTGATGGAGCACGTCTCCGATCCGGTCGCGTTCACTGAAGCCGCGGCGCGTGTGCTCAAGCCGGGTGGCGTCTTCATGGCCATCACTTTGAATCAGTGGCACTACTTCGGGCTTACGACCTGGGCCACGTCCCGGCTTGGTCTCGACGAATGGGTGCTTCGACGGGTGCGCGATCCCCGACAAGTCGACGAATACCACTTTCACACCGAGTATCGGATCAACAGCATTCGCTCCATCAGCCGTCATCTCGAGCACGCCGGATTCTCCGATGTGGAGTTTCGGATGTGGGACCTTCCACGCATGTATGAGCCCTACCTCCCGGAGAGGCTGACGGGGCTTGCGACGGTGTGGAGCCACGCCGCGTATCGACTGCGCCGCCCCAACCTCATGGGGCATCTCACCTTCAAGGCGGTGCTCGGGAACTGAAGGTGGCAACGCCCGCACGCGCCGCGACCTGCTCGGCCCATCGCTGGCACATCGGCTGCGAACGGTGATCGGTGAAGGAGCAGTCCCGGCGGTTGTCGTGGTCAACGACGTGGGCGACCGGGTGGACAGCGATGCGCCGGGGGTCCCGAGCTACGTCGTCGACTATCCGGTGGGCTGACCTTCCCGGACCACGAGGCGCTCCACCCACCTCGTAGGGTCGAGGACATGCACACACGCACCCTCGGCCCCCACCAGGTCGGCGCGATCGGCCTCGGCCTGATGACCTTCGACCAGACCGGCTCGCAGCCGCGCCAACAGCTCCTCGACACGGTGAGCGCAGCGCTCGACGCGGGCGTCACGCTCTTCGACACCGCCGACGCCTACGGGCCCGGCGACGAGTTGGGCGCCGACGCCCAGGGTGAGAACGAGCGCCTGATCGCCTCGCTGCTCGACGAGCTCGGCGCACGCGAACGCGTGCTGCTGGCGACCAAGGGCGGCCACGTCCGCACCGAGGGCGGCGGCTGGGACACCGACAGCTCGGCCGAGCACCTCCGCGCTGCCGTGGACGCCAGCCTCGGGCGCCTCGGGGTCGAGCAGCTTGCGCTCTGGCAGCACCACCGCCCTGACCCCTCGGTGCCCTACGACGACGTCATCGGCACTCTCAAGGAGATCGCCGACAGCGGCAAGGTCGCCACGGTCGGCCTGTCCAACGCCGACCCCGACCAGATCCGCGCGGCCCATGCCGTGCTGGGCGACGCGCTGGTCAGCGTGCAGAACCAGTTCAGCCCGGCGTTTCGCAGCAGCCGGCCCGAGATCGACGTCTGCGAGGAGCTGGGGCTGGCGTTCTTGCCGTGGAGCCCGCTCGGCGGGCTCGGCAGCGCCAAGGAGCTCGCGGACAAGCACCCGGCGTTCGCCGAGGTCGCCTCCGCGCGTGGTGTGAGCGCCCAGCAGGTCGCCCTGGCCTGGGAGCTCGCGCAGTCCCCGTGCGTCATCCCGATCCCGGGTGCGAAGCGACCCACCTCGGTGCAGGACTCCGCTGCTGCGGCCGACCTGGAGCTGACGGCTGACGAGGTCACCCGGCTGGACGGCTGACCGCTCGGCTCCGGCCCGGCGTCAGCCGGTCGTCGGCCCGATGTAGCAGAGCATGCGGTAGTCGACGCCCTCCTCGATGTTGACGAACCCCTGGCGCTCGTAGAAGCGGCGGGTGTCGGCATCGACCTCGTCGACGTTGACGTGCATCTCGGGCGTGCCGTGCTCGCGGACCAGCCGGCGGGCCTCGGTCAGGATCGCCGTACCGACGCCTCGATCTCGCAGAGCCGGTGCGACGTAGAGCTCCTCGAGCTGGGAGAGGGGTCCGTCGAACCAGATCGCCGGTCGCAGGGTCACCATGGCGAACCCGTCCGCCTCCCCCGCGATCAGAGCGATCACGTCGTCGCGCCCGAGGAGCCGCGAGAACCGGGCGGCCAGCACGTCGGCCGGGTCGGTCGGC
>NZ_JANPEO010000171.1:0-10031 GCF_031422975.1 Nocardioides sp.
TGGTAGTCCTTGTGTATCAACGCCGCCATGCCCTCAAGGTCGTGGGCGTTGGTGCGCTCGACCATCTCCTGGATGACCTCTAAACCGGTTGCTGCCATGTCTCCCTCCTTGTCTTTGCGACCCCACTGACAAGGATCCCACGGCGGCCCTGACCCACACCGTGGATGAATCCGATCAGGATGGCCCGGGACCCGAGCCACCGACCGTGGTGCGGGCCTCGGCCGTGGTGCGGGTGCGGACGAGGTGGACGCATCCGGATCTGCCGCGATGATGGCGTCAAGGTGTCACGAAATGCTGAGGTCGCAGAGTGTCGCAGGTGCACGTCCCGGTTCCGGCACGTGCCCACCACCCGAAAACCGCAGGTCCGCCTGTGGTTTCTTCCAGTTTTCGGGCTATCCCCCCTCCTCAGTCTCCCTCGGCCTCGTAGGGGAACTGGGCCCGTCAGCCGAGGCGGTCGAGCGCGAGCCCACCCAGGTCCAGCACAGGACCCTGCGGAGGACGGACGTCGGCGAACGAGACGTCGAGGACCGACACGGTCCGACCGACCCGCACCGCCAGCACCCGGCGCCAGGTGGCGCTCCCGAAGGAGAACCAGCCGATCAGCATCCCGGCCGACTGGTCACCGACGCGCGGCGGCTGCCACGCGCGGTTCTTGAGAAGGACCCGGCCGCCCTCGCCGTCGTCAGTCCGCACGTCGCCGACGCAGGCCTTGCTGAAGTGTCGGTAGCGGCCCACCACGGAGCGTGCCTGCGCGCGGGTGTCGAACCGCACCAGGTTCTGGTCGATGAGGACGACCGAACGCCGGCGCGCGCCGGTGGACAGGCCGCCCAGGATGCGGGTCGAGCCGCGCACCACCTGTCCCTGGTCCTCGCACCCACGCGGCGCGAACAACGGCGAACGCAGCACCACGCGCGAGGGCTGCCGCAGCGTCGGGTAGACACTCTCGTAGTCGCCGAGGGTGAGCAGGTGCTGGCGGGTGAGCTGGTCCGGCACGGCGGCGCTCCCGGGTGGTGGCACGACCAGGAGGGCACCGAGGCTCGACAGCAGGATCGACAGCAAGATCGCCAGCATCCGGGCGTGGTTTCGCATCCCGCCAGCATGCTCCCTGGTCATCCGCCTGCGCAACGGGTGCCCGAATGCGCGAGATCTGCACGGCCCTCGCAGTCGCGGTCGCCTGTTCAGGCTGAGCTTCGGCCCCCGTGAAGGGTCCTAAGACGAAAGTCCCATAGACGCCTTGCTCCGGGCACTCCTATCGTGGCCGCGGCGCCATCTCCCGTCGTCCTCGCACGCGCTCTCGAATGTTGCGACCCCTGCGGCCCCTGACGTCCTCACAGACCGGCAGGCGATGGGAGGTCTCGCGATGATGGGCCGTGGTGCCAGTGTCAGGACCGCGACGGCGCGGGCCTTCGTCTCCGTCCTGGTGACGATTCTCGCGCTGGTGAGCCTGAACGGCACGGCCGGTACGGCGTCTGCCGTACCGCCCGCCGCTCCGATCCTGCAGGGGCCCGCGGAGGGCGCCAGTGTCACCATCCCCTTCGCCATCTCCTGGTCGGCGGTGACCGCAGCGGGTGGCTACAACTGGGAGCTCAGCCGGTCCTCGACCTTCAGCTCGGTGGTCGAGCGGAGCCCGTCGCTGCTGCCAGGGGCGGCGACCACCGACGACGTGGTCAGCGGCCTGCCCTCGGGCACCTACTTCTGGCGCGTGCAGGCGGTCAGCCGCAGTCTCGAACCGGGCGCCTGGTCCGTCGCCCGCAGCGTGGTCGTCACCGGGGCAGGGGCCGGGGTGCCGGGCGCACCGACGCTCGACCCGCCCCGGGACGCGACCCGGTTCCACCCCTTGGAGACCATCACCTTCTCGTGGAGCGCTGTCCCAGGGGCGGTCAGCTACATCCTCCAGGAGTCCACCGACCCGGACTTCCCGGTGGACACACGCGTACGGCAGGTGGACATCCCGGGGACCACCGAGCGCATCTCGCTGAACTCCTCCAACCAGGGCAGCTTCCAGGCCCGGGTCCTGGCCGTGAACGCGGACGGGCTGGTCGGCGCGCCGTCGAACCGGGTCGCCTTCAGTGTCAGCGACACCAATCCGCTGCCCGCCCCGCCCACCCTGCTGGGGCCGGCCAACGGCACCACCCGCCAGCTTCCGCTGACCCTCTCGTGGACCCACGTCTCGAACCATCAGGACGACGGCTACCAGGTCCAGGTCTCCAGCAGCTCCGCCTTCACCTCGATCGAGACGTCGTTCCGTACCAGCGACAACCAGCAGATCGTGCCGACGCTCACAGCCGGCACCAAGTTCTGGCGGGCCCGCTCGCAGCACGGCTACGTCGGCTCGACCGAGGCCTACACCGACTGGTCGGCGACGGGTACGTTCACGATCTCCCCCCAGACCCTGGGGATGGGAGCGGTGACCTTCCCCGCCCGGAAGTTCAGCGGTGGCGAGGCGCGGGGAAGTATCGACCTGACCGGGCTCGCACCGTCGGGTGGCGCGACGGTCGAGCTGACCACGAGCCACCCGGCGCTGCTGCCCGAGCTTCCGACCTCGCGTCAGATTGCGGCGGGCAGCTCGTCGGTGAACGTCCTCGTGGCTCCCACCGGCTTCCCCAACTCCCTGCGCGGGATGCGGGTCGGGTTCGTGACGACGCCGACACCGGTCACCGTCACCGCCACGTACAACGGGACCTCCGCCTCCACCACGATCACGCTGCTTCCCCCCACGCTCAACGACACGCCCCTCCAGCTGTTCCCGGTGAAGGCGACCGGTGGCGCGGACCTCCTGGGGATCGTGGACCTCGAGGTGGGCTGCTTCGCCGGCTTCTGTGACGGGCTTGCCCCTCCGGGCGGCTTCACCGTTGACCTGTCCAGCTCCTCACCGGCAGCCATCGTGCCTGCGACGTACACCATCTCGGCGGGCGCCGGCGGTGACTCGTTCCCGATCCGCACCACACCCGTGGCGAAGCGCACCCAGGTCACGATCTCGGCCCGCGCCGGCGGGGTCACCGCGAACTGGTTCCTCACCCTGACGCCCTCGCCGGAGCCCGACAGCCTGACCCTGGTGCCCGCCTCGACCACCCTCGGCTCCCAGGGGCAGGTCCTCATCCCGCTCTCTGAACTGGCCGGCCACGACCAGCGGGTCCAGGTGACCAGCAGCAACCCGGCTGTTGCCTCGGTCCCGGAGTTCGCCACGATCAACGCCTCGACGGAGCTGGGCCGCTTCGACATCGCCACCGGCCCTGTCGACGCGCCGACGAACGTCACCATCTCGGTGACCGGCCGCGGGGTGACCCGGTCGACCACCCTGACGGTCTCGCCCAGCCTGCCGGTGCTGACCGGGCTCAGCGTGAACCCGAGCAGCGTGACCGGCGCGACGCCCTCGACCGGGACGGTCACGCTCGGGAGCGCCGCCCCCTCCGGCGGGGCGAGCGTCAGCCTGGGCAGCAACCTGCCGGGTTCGGCGAGCGTCCCGGCGACGGTGACGGTGCCCGCGGGAGCGACCAGCGCCAGCTTCGAGGTCACCACGTTCCCCGTGGACAACACCACCGTCCAGCTCTCGGCGACGCTGGGCACCGCGACCCAGTTCGCAGCCCTGAGCATCACCCGCTCCGCGTCGGTGTCCCTGAGTGCCTTGACCCTCAGCCCGACGACCCTCGTGGGCGGCAGTTCCTCGACCGGGACGGTCACGCTGAGCGCGGCCGAGCCTTCGGGCGGGACCGTGGTGTCCCTGTCCGACGACTCGGCGGCGGCCAGCGTGCCGGCCAGCGTCACCGTGGCCGCCGGGTCGACCAGCCGCACCTTCACGGTGAGCACCAGTGCCGTCGCGGCGCCGACGCCCGTGGTCGTCTCCGGTTCCGCAGGGGGAGTGACCCGAAGCGCGACGCTGACCCTGAACCCGCCCATCCCGGCGGCACCGACCCTCATGAGCCCAGGCGACGGCGCGACGGGACTGGTGCAGCCGGTGACCCTGGACTGGAACGACGTGGCCAACGCGACGAGCTACGAGGTCCGGGTCGACGACACCTCGACGCTGTCGGCGCCCTACGTCGCCAACCCGACCGTCAGCGTGTCCCAGGCCGTCGTCAGCGCGCTGCCGGCTCGTCAGCTGTGGTGGCGGGTGCGGGCCAGGAACGCGGCCGGTGTCTTCGGGCCGTTCTCCTCGACCCGCAGCTTCACCCCGCAGGCGAGCACCGGCACCACGCCGACGCTCTCCTCGCTGGCACTCGCACCGACGAGCGTGACCGGTGGTGCCTCCGCTACCGGCACCGTGACCCTCACGGCGGCTGCTCCTGCCGGGGGGACCGCGGTGAGCCTGACGAGCTCGAACGTCGCGGTGTCGGTGCCCACGAGCGTCACCGTCCCCGGTGGTCAGACCAGCGCGAGCTTCACGGCGACCACCAGCAGCGTGAGCACGCAGACGTTGGTGACCGTCACGGCCAGTACTGCCGGCGCCTCCCGGACGGCCACCTTGACCCTCAACCCGCCCTCCTCCGGCACGCTCGCGGCTCCGTCGCTGGTGTCACCGGCGGTGGACGCCCTCTTCTCCGTGGGCCAGAACATCGTCTTCGACTGGACAGACGTCACCGGGGCCGCCGGCTACACCATCGCGATCGACGACCAGGACACCTTCGCCTCCCCGACCGTGCTGCGCACGGTCACCACCTCGACGTTCTCCACGAGCGCTCTCCCCGCCGCGCGCATGTGGTTCCGGGCTCGAGCCCTGGACGCAGCAGGTGTCCCCGGGGCCTGGTCGGGCGCTCGCCGATTCGAGGTTCGCTAGGCGTACGGACCCAGGACGGTCCGGCGCGTCACCCGCCTGAGCCGTCGAGTCCTGCCTCGATCGCCTCGATCACCCGCGGCCGGAGCCGGGCGACCGAGATCACCTCGTCCACCGAGCCCACCCGGACGGCCCGGTGGATGTCGTGGACGCCGTCGAACTCGGCGGCGACCTCGCCGATCTTCTCCGGTCGAACCGTGGCCCTCAGGTCGGCGAGCTCGACGACCAGGCGGCTCCGCTGCGATCCCGTGGCGTCGGCGATCCTGGCCTCGGCCTCTCGGACGCGGGGGTCGGCCGACGTACGCCGCTCGACCTCGCCGGCGAACACGACCGCGGCCGCCGGGGCACCACCGATGACCGAGGCGAACGACCCCTCGAGGGCGAGCACGGTCATGTTCGGGTTCAGGGCCTTGGAGAAGACCACGAACGCACCGCCGTGGTAGCGCGAGATGACGCAGAAGACGATCGGGCCGGCGAAGTTGACGATCGCCCGGCCGATCTCCGCGCCGTACTCCAACTGGAGGCTGCGCATCGAGTCGGGCGAGCCGTCGAAGCCGGACAGGTTCGCCAGCACGACGAGCGGGCGGTTCCCGCTGGCCGCGTTGATCGCCCGGGCCGCCTTCTTCGAGGAGCGCGGGAACAGGGTGCCGGCGGTGTAGATGTCGGGTCCGTCCGTCGGCGGAAAGCCCCGTCGAGGGACGGGCCGCGACTCGATCCCGAGCAGGCACACGGGATAGCCCCCGAGGTGGGCGTCCTGGACCACGGCGGTGTCCGCGTCGGCCATGCCGGCCCAGCGCTCCAGCGTCGGGTGGTCCTGGTCGGCCAGCGCCCGCATCACGGTGCGGATGTCGAAGGCCTTCTTGCGGTCCGGGTTGGCGGCCGCGGAGAAGATCTCCCCGACGGTGGTGAAGTCGCTGTCGATGCACGCGTGGGGGTACGACGAGACGTCGCGCTCCGTCGGGTCGGTGGTGGCGGCCCGCCGCGGACGCGACTCACCGGGCACGACGTAGGTGTGGTCGTAGTGAGCCATCAGTACGGCGAAGGCGCCGGCCAGGTCGGGTGCCCAGTACTGCGCCTGCCCGTTCGGGCCCATCACCCGGTCGTAGCCGCCGATGCCGAAGTTGTCCTCGGCGGAGACGCCCCCGGAGAAGTCGAGCGACTGCTTCCCGGTCAGCACCATGGCGCTGTCCGGGGTCATCACCAGGATGCCCTTGGTGTGCATCAGCATGGTGGCCTCGGCGTTCCAGTACGGCTGCGCCCCCACGTTGATGCCGGCGACGACGACGTTGATCTCCCCACCCGCCTGGGTGAACTCGATGATCCGCTTCAGCCCCGCCGCCACCCAGTCCATGTTCTCGGTGCCGGAGTCCATCGAGATCCGGGCGCCCGCGGACAGCGCGAACCACTCCAGCGGCACCTGCATCCGCTCGGCGAGGTCGATGGCCGCGATGATCCGTGAGCACTCCGGCTCCGAGACCGCGCCCAGCGCCCTCGTCGGATCACCGCAGAGCACCACCCGGGTCACTCCCTCCGGGTGCAGCGTGGTCGGCGTCGTGACCACGGCTGCCAGGATGCCGGCCTTGTTCAGGCCCGGCGGTCGGGTGACGGGCGCCAGGGCGCCGGTGTCGTCGAGGTCGTACTCGACGAAGCCCCCGTCGGGACCGGTGAGCACGCCGGCGAGCTCATAGGGGTAGACCAGACCGCGACGCCGGGCGCGCACGACGTTGCCGGTGTACTCGTCGAGGGGCTGGAGAGGTTCGGTCGGCGGCGCCTCCAGGGACGCCGTGACGCCGGCGCCGGGCCGGGCGTGGAACCTGATGGCGATCGGCGTGGCCGTGCCGTCCGCGCCCACCACCCGTCCCTGCGCGACCACCTCGGCGATGCCGGCGCCGTCGGTGAGCGGCGTGATCTTGCCCTGCAGTGCGGTCAGCTGCTCCGGGTCGGCCTCGACGTCGGGCCACACCTGGACCCACACGTGGTTGGAGTCGAGCCTGCTGCCAGCGGCGCCGCGCGACGTACGCACGCGGCGGATCGCCTCGAGGCAGTTCTCCACCGCCCGCTCCGCGTGGGGGAGAGCGGTCACCCGTCCCTCCTCGTCGCGTACGACGGCCAGCTGGCGCACCTGCGCCAGCGCCACGAGCCGACGGTCGGCGGGGTTCTCCCGGGCGACACACTCGTAGAGGAGCACGTCCTCCGGTGCGTCGATGCGGCTGACCACGAAGTTGCGCAGCCGCCACAGGTCGAGCCGGCGCCCGACCATGGGATGCACCCCGCGGACCAGGTCGTCCTCGACGACGCCGCCGTCCGGAAGCGGACGGTAGGTGAAGTAGTTGACCGCGCGGCCCGCGCCCGGGCAGACCGCGACCGCGATCCGGCGCAGGTGTTGGGCGAACGGGAGGGCGCCGACGATGCGACCGAGCTCCTCGGCGGCCGTCTCCGGCGACTCCGGGGCCGCGGGCCAGTGCACGTAGAGATCGATCACCGCATCGTCCCCGGCGCCGCGGGCCGCCACCTCCTCGCCCATCGTCCGGTTCAACGAGCTGTCGGGGTCGGTGAGCTCGGCCATGGTCCCGAGCGTCGACACCAGTCGGGTGGGCCGGTCGTCGAGCGTGTAGTCGGCCAGCACGAAGGTGCGGCTCGCACGCGGCACGGACGCGAGGCCGTGCAGGTCGTGCTCGCGGTAGTGGCGCCGGACCAGCACCTCGAGCAGCGGCTCCTGCTCGGGTATGCCGTCCTCGAGCCGCTCGGCCAGGAACCTGACGATCTGCTCGGGGATCGCCGCCAGCGCGTCGATCCGCTCGGCGCGGTCCGGGGCGTCCGGATCGGCTGCCAGGGCGGCGACCTCGTCGCGGACACCGGCCAGGACGCTGGAGCGCTCGGCGTCGACGAGTGGTTGGTCGAACCACCGGAAGCGGGCGCTGCGGGCCAGGTCACCGACGACCGGGAACCGCAGCTGGGTGGACCTCACCAGACGCTCGAGCAGGTCGCGCGCGGCGCCGGCGAGCTCCTCGGTCGGCGGCGGCTCGGCGATCCAGCGCTGCAGGAGCTCGGTCGCCAGCAGCACGTCGGGGGTCGAGCGCTGCTGCGCGAGGAACATCCGGAACACCGCCTCCTCCAGCTGCGGCGTCCGGTCCGTGTCGGTGACGCCGTAGTGGGCCAGCACCCGCGCCAGCCGGTCGCGGAACTGGTCGGGCAGTCCGCCACGATCCACGTCGAGGCTCTGCAGGAACGTGTGGAAGTGCTCCTTGGAGCTGTGCACGCGGAGCTCGGTGTGCAGGTCCTCGCCGGCCGGGCGGTTGCGCCCGAGCTCGGCCAGGTCGGCGAAGAGCCCGAGGAGCTCGATCTCGTCGCGCACCACGTCGCCGCCGGCCCTCAGCAGGTCGTCGCGAGCAGCCAGGTAGTCGAGGATCCGGGCACCCTCGTCGCTCGGGTCGACGTCGTAGCCCATCAGGATCGCCGCGACGTCCGCGCGCGTGTGCGCGGCACGCTCCGCCGCAGAGTCTCCGAAGGAGGGCGGGGGCAGGTCGAGGGCGGGCGCTGCTTCGTCGGGGGGCGCCGCCACGTCGGCGTCGTCGTCCTCCACGGGCTCGAGGCGCACCAACGGGGCGCCGGTCTCGACCTGGCTGCCCGTCATCACCAGGAGCTCGCGGACCCGGGCCGCGAACGGCGCGCGCACGGCCGTCTCCATCTTCATGCTCTCCAGCACCAGCACCGGGGCGCCGGCTTCGACCAGGTCGCCGACCGCGACAGGCGACGCGACCACCAGCGCGGGCGCGGGCGAGCGCAGCACACCGCCCTCGTCGCGGGTCACCCGGTGGGCGACACCGTTGACCTCGATCATGTGCACGGGCCCATGGGTGGCGGTGACCAGGCGATAGAGCTCGCCGCCGACGGTCATCCGGGTGCGGAACTCGTCCCCCCGCTCGACATCGGCGACCACGTCGTGCTCGACGCCTGCGGCAGCAACGCGCACCCGGAACCGATGTGGGCCGATCTGGAGCACCGTGACCTTGTACGCCGTGCCGCGGAGCTTGAAGTCGACGGCTCGGCCGACCTTGTGCTGCACCTGGGGCCGGCCGCCGTGGGCGCTCATCAGCAGCCGGGTGATCTCGACCTGCTCCTCGTCCTCGTAGGCCTCGATGCCCGCCGCGACGACGGCGATCCCGGAGTGCTCGTGGACGACCAGGCGTCCCTGTGACCGGACACGGTCGATCCATGCGGTGTCGGCCCAGCCGCTCTTCCCGTCGATCACCTCGGACTGGTCGAGGAGGTCGAGGATGAAGCTCTTGTTGGTGGCGCCGCCCTCGATCACCACGGTGGTCTCCGCCATCGCGCGCCGCAGCCTCGCCAGCGCCTCGGCGCGGGTGCGGCCGTAGGCGATGATCTTGGCGATCATCGAGTCGAAGTCGGCTGGGATCGTGTCGCCCTCGCCGACGCCGGTGTCGACGCGGATGCCGGGCCCCGACGGCAGGTCGAGCAACACGATCCGGCCGGGCGACGGGGCGAAGTCGCGGTCCGGGTCCTCGGCGTTGAGCCGGGCCTCGACCGCATGCCCCTTCTCGGGCGGCTTCAAGCCCTCGAGCCGGCCACCGGCCGCCACGTGCAGCTGTGCCGTGACCAGGTCGAGGTCCGTCGTCATCTCGGTGATCGGGTGCTCGACCTGCAGGCGCGTGTTGACCTCGAGGAAGGCGAACGACCGCTCGCCCGGGTGGTAGAGGAACTCCACCGTCCCCGCGCCGACGTACCCCACGGCGATGGCCAGCCGCTCGGCGGACGCCTTCACCTCGTCGGTCTGGTCGGAGTCGAGCAGCGGCGAGGCCGACTCCTCGATCACCTTCTGGTTGCGCCGCTGCACGGTGCAGTCGCGTACGCCGAGCGCCCATGCCGTGCCGTGGCCGTCGGCGATCAGCTGCACCTCGACGTGTCGCGCCCCGATCACCAGGCGCTCGAGGAAGACCACGCCGCTGCCGAAGGCACGCTCGGCCTCGTCGCGGGTGCGCTGGTAGGCGTCCTCGAGCTCGGCCGCGGAGTCGACCCGGCGGATGCCCCGGCCGCCGCCACCTGCGGTCGCCTTGAGCATCAGCGGATAGCCGACGCGCTCGGCCGCGGCCAGCGCGTCGTCCAGCGTGTCGACGCCGCCCCGGCTCCACGGCGCGACCGGCACCCCCACCTCTTCGGCGAGGAGCTTGGAGCCGATCTTGTCGCCCAGCCGGCGCATCGCGTCAGCGCTCGGGCCGATGAAGGTCACCCCGAGGCGCTC
>NZ_JANPEO010000172.1:0-11700 GCF_031422975.1 Nocardioides sp.
CAAGGCGCCCTCCGGGGACGGGGAGCTGGGTGGCCTGGGCCTGGGCACCCCGGGGCCGGGCGGCTCCCTCGTCCTGCTCTACTCCGACGACCTCGATGCCTCCGTGGCCGCGGTCGGGGCCGCCGGCGGGACGATCACGCAGGCGCCCTACGAGTTCCCCGGTGGGCGTCGATTCATCTTCACCGACAACAGCGGCAACCAGCTCGGGGTGTGGGCCAAGTCCTAGACCGGTGGCCACACCTCGGGCGAGCAGGCGGCGACGATCGCTCGCCGCGATGCCCGCTCGAGCGGCTGCAGCGCCGCGCGTCGTGCCTCGATCTCGTACGCCGACACGGCACCGCCGTCGTCCGCGAGCGCCAGGTCCGCGATCGCCCAGCCCTGCAGCCCGCGTGCCGCCAGGTCGGCGCACCTCGGCGGTGTCCCCAGCGGCGCCTCCAGGCCCGGCAGGTGCCCGATGTTCATCAGCTGGTCGGCGACCTCGGGCCGCCAGCGGGCGACCTCGAGGTCGGCGAGCAGGGTGGCCGTGTCGAGCAGGGCCGTGCGCAACATCCGATCCGCCTCGCCGACATCGGGCAGCTGCCGTACGGCGGCCGGGAGCATCCGCCAGTGGCAGACCTCGCCCACCACCTGCGGCACTGCCGCCCACGATCCGACGACGACCGCCTCACCGGACTCGATCGCCGCGTCGTTGAAGTCGCGGGGTCCGCCGAGCCCGAGCAGGTCGCCCTCCACCGGCAGGGCGAGCCCGGCACCGGTGGCGCCGGAGCGCCTCGCTTCGAGGAGGAGGTCAAGCATCGCCGTACCCCCCGTCAGACCGTCCACCACGTGTGCGAGGTCGCCGTCGGTGACGGCGTCGAGCACATGGTCGGTGACCTCCGTGCCCCGCAGCCAGGCGGTCAGCCACCACGCGAGCCGGGCGGAGAGGGGGAGTTCGAGGGGCACGGCTGGTGAGAATACGTGGGGGTCGAGCGGGCCGCTCTGTGCTGGATAGGGTGAGCCGCATGACCGCCGTGATCGAGTTCGCCGACATCACGGTGCGCAGGGGGCGATCGACCCTGCTCCACGAGATCAACTGGGCCGTCGAGGAGGACGAGCGTTGGGTGATCCTCGGTCCCAACGGCGCCGGCAAGACCACCCTGCTGCAGGTGGCCTCCGCCCAGATCCACCCGACGTCCGGCGTAGCCGGCATCCTCGGCGAGGTGCTCGGCACCGTCGACGTCTTCGACCTCCGACCCCGCATCGGCCTCACCAGCTCCGCGCTGGCCGACCTGATCCCGCGCGACGAGCTCGTCAAGGACGTCGTGGTGTCGGCGTCCTACGGCGTGCTGGGCCGGTGGCGCGAGATCTACGACGACCTCGACCACGACCGCGCCGCGTCCCTGCTGACCGAGGTCGGTGCCGCGCACCTGCACGAGCGGACGTTCGGCACCCTCAGCGAGGGCGAGCGCAAGCGGGTGCAGATCGCCCGGGCGCTGATGACCGACCCCGAGATGCTGCTGCTCGACGAGCCGGCCGCGGGGCTCGACCTCGGTGGCCGCGAGGACCTCGTCTCGACGCTGTCGGTGATCGCCCTCGATCCCGACTCGCCGGCGACGGTGCTCGTCTCCCACCACGTCGAGGAGATCCCCCCCGGCTTCACCCACGCCCTGCTCCTGCGGTCGGGGCGGGTGGTCGCCTCCGGTCCCCTCGAACGCGTCGTCACGGCCGAGACGCTGTCGGAGACCTTCGGGATGCCGATCCTGCTCAGCCAGGAGGAGGGCCGGTTCGCGGCCCGTCGTCGTCCCCAGCACAGCGCCGGCTGAAACCTCCTGCTCGGGCGTCCCACGCGCACAGCCACCGGATAGGGTCGAGACATGGAGTGGTTGCGAGAGCATGCCTTGGAGACCTGGCTCGGGCTGGCGATCGTGCTGGGCGTGGCCGAGATGTTCTCTCTCGACCTGATCCTCATCATGCTCGCGGCCGGTGCCCTCGTCGGCATGCTCGCGGCCGTTCTCGATCTGCACATCGCCGTCCAGATCCTCGCCGCGTCCGCCGCCTCGGTGGCAGCGCTGGCGATGGTGCGGCCGACGATGATCAAGCGTCTGCACAGTGGGCCCGAGCTGTCGCTCGGGCACGGCAAGCTGATCGGCAGGCAGGGCATCGTCACCGAGGACATCTCGGGTCTGTCCGCGGGCCGGATCAAGCTCGCTGGTGAGTTCTGGACCGCCGAACCCTACGACGACACCACCAACATCTTGGCGGGCGAGACCGTCGAGGTGCTCGCCATCCGCGGCGCGACGGCAGTCGTCCACCCCGTCGCCCGGCTCGAGTCCTGAACCACACGTCCGTCCCACGAAGGAGTCGTCCATGGAGATCGCCCTGATCCTGCTGGCGCTACTGGTCCTGTTCGTCATCGTGCTGCTCGCGAAGACCGTACGGATCGTTCCGCAGGCCCGCGCCGGCATCGTCGAGCGCTTCGGCAAGTACAAGGGCACGCTGCCCGCCGGCCTCAACATCCTGATGCCGTTCATCGACCGACTGCGCTACCTCATCGACCTGCGCGAGCAGGTCGTGTCGTTCCCGCCGCAGCCGGTGATCACCGAGGACAACCTCGTCGTCTCGATCGACACCGTCATCTACTTCCAGGTCACCGACCCGGTCGCCGCGACCTACGAGATCGCCAACTACATCCAGGCGATCGAGCAGCTCACGATGACCACGCTGCGCAACATCGTCGGTGGCATGGACCTCGAGGAGACGCTGACCAGCCGCGACCAGATCAACTCCGGCCTGCGTGGTGTGCTCGACGAGGCCACCGGCAAGTGGGGCATCCGCGTCAACCGTGTCGAGCTCAAGGGCATCGACCCGCCGCCCTCCATCAAGGACTCGATGGAGAAGCAGATGCGCGCCGACCGTGAGAAGCGCGCCGTCATCCTCACCGCCGAAGGCTCGCGACAGGCTGCCATCCTCACCGCCGAGGGCTCCAAGCAGTCGCAGATCCTCAACGCCGAAGGTGATCGGGAGTCGCAGATCCTGCGCGCCCAGGCCGACCGCGAGGCGTCGATCCTGCGCGCCCAGGGCGAGGGGCAGGCCATCCAGACGGTCTTCCAGGCCATCCACGACGGCCAGCCCGACCAGTCGCTGCTGGCCTACCAGTACCTCCAGATGATGCCGAAGATCGCCGAGGGCAGCGCCAACAAGGTGTGGGTCATCCCCTCGGAGATCACCAAGGCACTGGAGGGCCTCGGCTCCTCGATCCACGAGATCGCCGGCATCCCGCAGAACGCCACGCCGCGCACGCGCGTCGACATGGGCCCCACCGAGCCCCAGCTGCCGCAGTCGTCCGGTGCGGGCTCCACGAAGAAGGTCGTCGAGGAAGCCATCGCCGCGGCGGAGTCGGCCAGCCGGACTCCCACGGCCGCTCCGCCGGTCGCTGCGCTCGTCGACCCGCCGCTCGATCCGGGCCGCGATGACTCCACCCAGGAGCCTCCGACGGCGTGAGCCTGCTCGAAGCCGTCCTGATCGCCCTCGCGGGCGTGGCCGCCGGCACCATCAACACCGTGGTGGGGTCGGGAACGCTGATCACGTTCCCGACCCTGCTGGCATTCGGGGTGCCGCCAGTCACCGCCAACGTCTCCAACTCGATCGGCCTCGTCCCCGGGTCGGTCGCCGGCGCCGTCGGCTACCGCCGGGAGCTGGTCGGCCAGCGCAGCCGGATCCTGCACCTGGCCAGCGCGTCGGCCCTCGGTGGGCTGCTCGGCGGACTGCTCCTCCTCTGGCAGCCGGGCGCCTTCGAACTCGTCGTGCCCGCGCTCATCCTGCTCGGCCTGCTGCTCGTCGTGGCCGGGCCGCGGATCTCCCAGTGGGTCGCGCGCCGGCACGAGTCGAGCGGTGGCCTGCCGGCGCGGGGTGCGTGGTGGGTGTGGCCGCGGATGTTCGCGTGCGGGGTGTACGGCGGCTACTTCGGCGCCGCCCAGGGCGTGCTCATGATGGCCATCATGGGGATCGGCATCGACGAGACCCTGCAGCGGCTCAACGGGCTGAAGAACGTCCTCGCGGTCCTCGTCAACGCAGTGTCCGGCGTCCTGTTCGCGCTCGTCGCCGACGTCGACTGGCGGATCGTCGCGCTCATCGGTTCCGGTGCGATCGTCGGCGGGGTCCTGGGGGCCTCGATCGGACGACGGCTGCCGGCGACGGTGCTGCGCGGCTTCATCGTGGTCGTGGGCCTGACCGCGCTGATCACGCTGTTGACCTGAGGGCAGTGACGTGGTTCGGACACGATCGCTGCTCACCCAGTGGCGGCTCAGCGGATGGCGACCGACGCGACGAGGTTGATCGTGCTGGCGAGCACGACCGCGCCGAACACGTACGACAGCAGGCAGTGGCGCAGCACCACCGAGCGGATCCGCGGGCTCGAGACGTCGGTGTCGGAGACCTGGTAGGTCATGCCGAGGTTGTAGCTGAAGTAGAAGAAGTCGCGGTAGGCCGCCGGGTGGTCGGAGTTGAAGTCGATGCCACTTCCCCATGTGTCGTCGGCGCCCGCGTAGTAGAGGTGCGCGTAGCGGGCGGCGTACATCAGGTGCAGGCTCGCCCAGGCCATGAAGACGCCGGCCAGCGCGAGCACGGCCGCGATCCGGTCGGTCGAGGAGCGGTCGAGGACGAGCAGCGCGCCGATCCCGACCAAGCCGCCCAGCGAGCTGGCGACGATCAGCAGTTCCTCGGTCGTGGTCCTGAAGTCCTCTCGCCGCGCATTGCGACGGGTGCCGTCAGCCGTGAGGGGCCAGAGCGAGACCCAGCCGGTCAGGACGAAGGTCGCGTGCAGCACCGTGATGCCGAGCAGGATGCCGATCGGCACGTTGAGCAGGAGCGCCGTGCCGACGCCCGCTGCAGTCCCGGCGGCGACGGCCCCGAGCAGCCGGGTGCCCGCCGACGAAGGGAGCCGGTCGCTCACGGGGGTGTTCATTCGACGTACGCCGCCAACCAGCGATCGATCTCGGCGTAGGCGCGAGCGCGGGCCTCTGGCCGGGACAGCACGACGTCGTGGCGGGCGCCGTCGATGCCGATGCTGGTGACGTGCGAGCCCAGGGATGAGGCCCAGCGCCGGATCTGCTGCACGTCGAGCACGATGTCACTGGTGTGGACCTCCTCGCCCATCTCCTGGGGGTACACCGTGCGACCCGACGACAGCACCAGGGTGGGGGTGGGGAGGTCGAGGCCGCGATGGATCTGGCCGTGGCCGCGACGGATGGCGCGCAACCAGCCGGCGTAGACGGGGTAGGACTCGAGCGGCTTCCAGTCGAAGTTGTAGTCGAACTCGCCCTCGTGGTCACGATGTAGCGAGCGACCGTAGAAGGTGTTCACGGTGCGAGGGATGAGCCGGTGCGGCTGCCGCGCCCCGAGCTGGTCCAGTGCCGCCCGAGCCGCTGGGTTGCGCAGCCACGCGGAGCCCTGCATGTCGAGCCACGGAGAGTTGAGGAACATCCCCACCAGCTCGGTCGGGCGACGCTCGTTGGTCCACAACGGCAACGTCAGGCCACCGGTCGAGTGCGCAGTCGCCACCACGCTGGTGTGTCCGTCGCGCTCGGTGATCCGGTGCCACGCCTCGTCGAGCTCGGGGTAGTACTCCGCCAGGTCCTCCACGAAGTTGGGCGTCTGGTGCTCGCGCAGGGAGCGGCCGTACTTGCGGAGGTCGAGGGCGTAGAAGGTGTAGCCCCGCGCGGTCCACCACTCGGCGTACTCACGGTGGAAGAAGTAGTCGGCGAAGCCGTGCACGTGCAGGACGGCGCGGCCAGCACGCTTGCGGGTCGGCTTGCGGACCAGGGTGGCCACCACCGGACCCTCGGCGTCGTCGAGAAGATCGATGGTCTCGACCTGATACGGACGGCCCAGGACGTCGGTCTTCAAGGCATCGGGCATGAGTCAGACGCTAACGTCTCGCCATGACCCGCGTCCGCACACTCGCCTTTGTGGCGTTGGCCTACGTGGTGGCGTGCGGTGTCGGGCTCGCCTGGCTGGTCCTCGGGCCATCGTCGTCGTGGTTGTTGCTCGACTCGCTGATCGCAGATCTGCTGGCCACACTGGTGATCTTCGCGGTCAGCCGAGGCATGCGGAACAGCAGCTTCTACGACGCCTGGTGGAGTGTCGCGCCGCCGCTCCTGGTCCTGTACTGGTGGCTGGTCCGCGAGCACGACACGGTCGGCTGGCGGGCCGCGTTGCTCGGCCTCGTGGTCGCGGTGTGGGCGGTCCGCCTCACCGCCAACTGGGTGCGCACCTATCCCGGGCACCCGCACGAGGACTGGCGCTACGACCTGCTGCGGAGCAGGGCACCACGCCTGGAGCTCCTGATCGACCTGGTGGCCATCCACGTCATCCCGTCGCTCCTGGTCTTCCTCGCCCTGGTCCCCGCGTACGTCGCACTGTCGGTCGGCACCCGGCCGCTGGGCTGGCTCGACGGGGTCGCGCTCCTCGTCGGCGCCGCCGCCATCGCGCTGGAGACCCGGGCCGATCGGGAGCTGAGCGCCTTTGCAGGGCAGCGTCAGCCCGGGGAGGTGCTCGCCACCGGGCTGTGGGGCTGGTCGCGACACCCCAACTACTTCGGCGAGCTGTGCGTCTGGGTCTCGGTCGCGCTGTTCGGCATCGCCGCCTCGCCAAGCGACTGGTGGTGGCTGCCGCTCGGCGTCGTCGCGTTGGTGGCGATGTTCCAGGGCGCCAGCATCCCGATGATGGAGGAGCGCAGCCTCGCGCGGCGCCCGGACTACCAGCGGGTGATCGACACCGTGCCGAGGTTCGTGCCGCGGCCACCGCGATCTGCTCGTTCGGCCCCGTGACCCGCATCGTCATCGCCGGGATGGGCGACACCGGAGTCCTGTCCGCGATCGAGCTGCGCCGGCGTCTGCCTGACGCCGACATCGTCGGGATCGCGACGAAGCCCGGGCTGGTGAGCGGCCAGGAGCTCGGCCTGCGGCTGGCCCGCCCCGACCGATGGAGCCGGGACTATCGCATCGCGTTCGAGGACTTTCGGGGGCTGGACGGGGTGCGGATCGCGCGCGGCGCGGTGGAGTCGGTGGACCTGGTGCGCAAGCAGGTCGTCGTCGATGAATCAGCGCTGGCCTTCGACGTGCTCGTCGTCGCGACCGGTGTGCGGAACGGGTTCTGGCGTCAGCCGAAGGTCCAGACCGCCGAGCAGGTGGTCGCCGATCTCGCCGCCGCCCACGCTCAGCTGCGAGCTGCCGGGTCGGTGATCGTGGTCGGCGGGGGAGCGGCGGCCGTTGCCAGTGCGGCACAGCTCGCCGCGGCGTACCCCTCGACAAGGGTGGACCTGTTCTTCCCCGGCGACGCCGCGCTGCCGCAGCACCACCGCGCGGTGTGGCCACGGGTGCGGCAGCGACTCGAGCGTCTTGGTGTCGGCCTCCACCCCGGGCATCGCGCCGTCGTCGCGGACGGGTTCGCGGGGGAGCGGATCACCACCGAGCCGGTGGCGTGGACGACGGGACAGCCCGACAGTCACGGCGACGCGGTGCTGTGGGCGATCGGGCGGGTGCGGCCGAACACCGCGTTCCTGCCGGGCGAGGTCCTCGACGAGCACGGTTTCGTGCAGGTCGGGCCGGACCTGAGGGTCGCCGGGACGGACGGTGTGTTCGCGATCGGCGACGTCGCCGCGACCGACCCGCTGCGGACCTCGGCCCGCAACTGGGGACACCGGACGCTGGGCCACAACGTGGCCGCGCACCTGGCCGGGACGGCGCTGAAGGACTACGTGCCGCCGCGGCGGCGGTGGGGCTCGGTGCTCGGGCTCCAGGCCGACGGACTGGTCGTCCATCTCGCGAACGGGCGTGCGTTCCGGGTGCCGCTGTGGGCGGTCGACCGGATCCTGCAGCCGTGGATCACCGACCGTGGCATCTATCGCGGCATCCGGCGCTGATCGCGCTAGGAGCGCGTGTAGAGCTCACGGATGACGTCCTCGATGTCGGGCTCCTGGATCGACAGGTCGGCCAGGTCGTACGCCGCAGCGATGGCGCCGACGATCGGCGCGGCGCTCGCGTCGGCGGGGAACGAGAGCCACTGCCGCGGCCCCTCCACCCGCCGCACGGTGGCGCCCGGCACCACGATGGGCTCGGACTCGTCGACCAGGTCGACCACCAGGGTGCGGGTCGACCCGCCCTGCTCGTGCAGGCCGGCGAGCGGGCCGTCGAAGACGGCGGTGCCGTGGTCGATCACGATCACCCGGTCGCAGAGGGCCTCGATGTCCTGCAGGTCGTGGGTGGTCAGCATCAACGTGGTGCCGCGCTCGGCGTTCAGCGCGCGCAGGAACTCGCGGAGCCGCCCCTTGCTGATCACGTCGAGGCCGATCGTCGGCTCGTCGAGGTAGAGGATCTCCGGGTCGTGCAGCAGAGCGGCGGTGATGTCGCCGCGCATCCGCTGGCCGAGCGAGAGCTGGCGGACCGGGGTGTCCAGCTGGTCGCCCAGGTCGAGGAGCTCGACGAACCGCGCCAGGTTGGCTCGGTAGCGCTCGGGCGGGATGCGGTAGATCTTCTGGAGCAGCTCGAAGGAGTCCCGCAGCGGCAGGTCCCACCACAGCGTCGTGCGCTGGCCGAAGACCACGCCGATCCGGCGCGCCAGCTCAACGCGGTTGCGCTGCGGCTCCAGCCCCGCGACCGTCAACGAGCCACCGGTCGGCACCAGGATCCCGGTCAGCATCTTGATCGTGGTCGACTTCCCAGCACCGTTCGGGCCGATGTAGCCGACCATCTCTCCGGCAGCCACGCTGAACGTGAGGTCGTGGACGGCCCGCACCGTCTCCCGGGTCTTGCGTCGGGCACCGTCGACCCTGCGGCGTACGGCGAAGGTGCGCTCGAGGTCGGTGACGTCGATCAGACTCATGGTCAGCTCCCGGTGGACGTGTAGTGGCGCACCCCGGTGCGCCAGATGAGCAGGGCGACGGCCACGGCGGCCACGGCGGCCAGCGGCGACGCGAACTGCAGCCAGGCCGGCATCCCGAACGGGTCGTCGCGGCCGAGCACGAACAGCGCGGGATACCAGTTCACGAACGCGACCGGGATGACGAAGCTCAGCGCGACCATCACCTCGCGCGGGAAGATCGAGAGCGGATACTGCGTGACCGTGGCGCCGCCGTACGTGAACGCGTTGGCGAACTCCGTCGCGTCGGTGGTCCAGAACTGGATGCAGGAGAAGCCGACGAACAGGCCGAAGAACACCGCCGCGCCGCTGATGACCATGGAGACGGTCACGAGCACGCGTGCGGGGGTCCAGTCGACGTACGCCGCAGCCCACCCGAACACGACGGCCGCCTGGGTGATCCGGCCCAGCCTGCGCAGCGTGAACTGGTCGGCGCAGACCTGCACCAGCAGCGGCACCGGCTTGGTCAGCATCTGGTCGAGCCGACCGGTGCGGACGTAGGTGCCGATCCGCTCCACGCTGCCGATCAGGGTGTCGGCGATGCCGAGGCCGACCGAGCCGGCGCCGTACAGGAAGGCGACCTCGTGCAGGGAGAAGCCGGCGAGATCGTCGAGGTGGCTGAACATGATCCAGAGGCCGACGAAGTCGAGACCGGTGATCATCGCGTTGCCGACCGCCAGCATGATGAACGACGCCGGATAGGCCCACGCGGCACGGATCCAGAGCCACGCGATGTCGAGGTAGCGGCGAGCGTGGTGGAGGGCCTCAGCCACCCTGCACCACCACCTTGCGGGTCGCCGCCCGGAGGACGAGCTGGCAGCAGCCCAGCAGGATCGCGGCCCACATCACCTGGAAGCCGAGGGCCACTGCGAGATCGACACCCGTGCGCTTGCCGAGCCAGATGTCGGCCGGGACCTGCACGTAGGCCGACCACGGCAGCGCCCGCGCGAGCGTGCCGAGCCAGCCGGGGAACAGCACGAGCGGCAGCATCATGCCGCTGAAGAAGATGGCGAAGGCGCCGCTCATCACCTTGACGCCCGACTGGTCGAGGAGCCAGAACGCCGAGCTCGCCACCAGGAAACGGATGGAGAAGCTCACGATCACGGCGAGCGGCACGGCCAGCGCGAAGCCGAGGCCTGCCGCGGGGGAGGCGGGCAGCCTGATGTCGAAGAGGATCACCCCGATGACCGTCGGCGCGAGGCCGCGCGTCAGCAGGTGGAAGCACGCGCGGCCGAGGTCGCCGGCGAGGTACCACGGCACCAGCCCGACGGGACGGTAGAGGTCGATGGCGATGTCACCGGTGCGGATGCGCTCCGCGAGATCGTCGGTGGTGCCGCCGCCCCAGAGGGCGACCGTCATCAGCAGCGCCTGGCCGAGCCACACGTAGGTGACGGCGTCGACACGGTCGTAGCCGCCCGCGTCCGGGTTGGCCTTCCAGAGGGCGAGGTAGGCGAAGGAGTAGATGATCCCGAACACCGAGTTGGTGAAGATGCCCGACAGCGTGGCCGCCCGGTAGGTCGAGTAGCGGCGGAACGCCCGCGTCGCGATGGCGACGTACAGCATCCCGACCCCCCGAAAATTGCGCGAGGGGGATCCTCTCACACCTCAGTGCTTGATCGAGCGCGGAGCGCTCAGTGCTGATAGGTCCCGTGCAGGATCGCCCGACCGAGGGTCTTGAACGCCAGGTTGAACGACACGACGGCGTTGGAGGCGTCCGCGTCGACACCCAGCGTCGCGTCCTTCACTGCGTGCACGACGAAGAAGTAGCGGTGGGGGTGGTCGCCCTGCGGGGGAGCGGCGCCCATGAAGCCCGCCTCGCCACCGTCGTTACGGACGTGGAAGGCGCCGGCGGGGAGGTTGCCTCCGGCCGCGCCGGTGGCGAGCGACGTGACGTCGGCGGGGATGTCGACGAGGTCCCAGTGCCAGAAGCCGCTCGGGGTCGGCGCGTCGGGATCGAAGCAGGTGACGACGAACGACCTGGTGCCCTCGGGCGCGCCCGACCAGCTCAGCTGGGGTGAGGTGTTGCCCGCGGCGGCCACCTGGTCGTCCTTCAGGGGCTGCCCGTCGGAGACGTCGGCACTCGTCACGGTGAAGGACGGGACCGGCGGCAGGTAGTCGTAGGGGTTGGGCGCGATCGGGCGCTGGATGCTCATGCGTCGAACCTAGGAGGCGGTTGCGACGCGGGCAAGGCGCTGGTCGATCGCGCTGCCGAAGGCGGTGGGTAGCGGCATTCGCGATCCTCGACGCTGACGCTGGACGCGGTCGGGACCGCCCGCGGCCATCGGGGAGGATGGTGCCCATGAGCGACGCCACGCCCTATCTCTCGGGCCTGATCCTGACCGACCGCAGGGTCGTCGTGGTGGGTGGCGGTCACGTCGCCCAGCGTCGGGTTCCGACGCTGATCGCCGCGGGGGCCACAGTGACGGTGGTGTCGCCCGAGGTGACGCCCGCGCTGGAGGGCATGGCGGCGGAGGTGACGCTCGTCCTGCGCGAGTTCGTGGAGTCCGACCTGGACGGTGCGTGGTACGTCGTCGCCGCCACCGACGACGCGGAGGCCAACGAGCGCATCAGTGCTGCCGCTGAGGCGCGCCGCATCTTCTGCGTGCGCAGCGACGACGGCAGCCGCGGCACGGCCTGGACCCCGGCCTCCGGCAGGCACGGCACAGTCACGTTCGGCGTGCTCGGAAACCGCGAGCCGATGAAGTCCGCCGCCCTGCGCGACGACATCCTCACGGCGCTGCGCGAGGGCCAGCTCACGGCGGTGGGCGCCCACGACCGCACACCGGGCGTGGTGCTCGTCGGTGG
>NZ_JANPEO010000173.1:0-4234 GCF_031422975.1 Nocardioides sp.
AGCGGTCCTGCTCGTCGGGTTGGTCCTGAACGCGACCCTCGGCTGGTCGTGGGCCGACCCCATCGCCGGGCTCATCATCGCTGCCGTCGCTGTCCGTGAAGGGCTCGAAGCGTGGCGGGGCGAGAACTGCGGCTGCGGACCGGTCGGCGTGAGTCCCGAAAGCGACGCATGTGGGTGCGCGCCTGGGTGCACCGACGACTGCTGTGCCAACCCCACCGACACGACCCCACACGCTCACCATCGGGCGCCGTGACGGAGCCGAGTCATGACCACCCTCGCCATGGTCATCTCGTCGTCTACCTACTCGTCGCGTTCGTCGTCCGTACCGTCATCCAGGTCCGCCGCGTAGGCGACTCCGGTTGGCGGGGCCTGCGCGCGTCGCCCACGGACAGCACACAGAAGGCGGGGGCGCGACTGCTCTCGCCGCGCTTGTCAGCGGTGCCTACGTCCCCCGTGCCGGAGAAGTCGTGGGCGTTCTGGTCACCTAGCGGCAACGTCGACCTTCCACGATTTTTAAAAAGCATCCCAAGCTGAGGAAATCCGCGGGTTGATCCGCTCTCAGTGGGTAGGACTGGATTCGTATCGTTGTCGTCACGTTCGTCGGGGACCAAGTCCCGCTGAACGACGCGGTCGCCGGGCAGTTGCTCGCAGCTACCGAGGTGCTGCGCCTGCGCGATACTGCTGTGGAGCTGATGCTCCAAGACAGCGCACATGCGCACAGCGCGCTGCGGCAAGACCTGACCGGCCGTGCGCCGAGGCGGTCCGGATACCCGCCGCGAGCTTGTTCGCGTTGAGCTCGTGGCTGGCCGGGCGTGGAGCACGAGCGAGGGCCACTCGACCTGATCCTCGCCCGAGACGGCTTGTGACTACCGGGCGTAGCATCAACTTCGTCGTCGCGGAGCCACCGGGCCGCGACCGCCGGGAAAGGAGACCGAGCGCATTGCCAGTCTCCAGTGCGCCGGCGGATGTTCCCCTTCAGATACTGCTCAACCGGGTCATCTTGGCCCGTTCAGTGTTGGCCGACAGTCGCCATGCCAACCTTGGCGCAGTGTGCATGGACGATGCGCGAGCACAGATGGTCACCTCTCTCGAGGCCTACACCTCGGCCCTTTACGCCCTGCACTTGCCTGTGCCGTACTCCCTCAGAGACGAGTTGCGCACTCAACGGGGTGCTTATAGAACCGGCAAGGGACACGTTGTCCGATCGCACCCTGACCCGGCGGCACCTCGATGGTCTGATCAGGGGCGTTGGTCCGGACCTTCGTAACGACCCGAGAGCCGCGGGACTGTGGATCTAACGGTGTTTCCGGCCCGACGCGCTGAGCTCTGAGCCCCGCGGAGAGGTGCCGTGATGACGACACTGGATGTTGTGAGTGCGAAGAAGAGGCCCGAGCCCTCGGCTGAGGAGCTCGCTGCCCGGGAGCTGGTCCGGTTGGCCAAGGAACAGGGGCTGTCCCTGACTGGGCCCGACGGGCTGCTCAAACAGTTCACCAAGAGCGTGCTGGAGACCGCGCTCAACGAGGAGATGACCGAGCACCTGGGGCATGAGAAGAATCGTGTCGCCGAGGACCGGGAGTCGGCCAACGTCCGCAACGGCACCCGCCCCAAAACGGTGCTCACCGAGGCCACCGGGCACGTGGCGATCGACGTGCCACGAGACCGGGAGGGCACCTTTGATCCGGTGATCGTGAAGAAGCGACAACGCCGGCTCAACGGGGTCGATGAGATCGTCCTCTCGCTCTATGCCAACGGGTTGACCACCGGGGAGATCTCGGCGCACTTCGCGCAGATCTATGGCGCTGCGGTGTCGAAGGAGACGGTCTCGCGGATCACCGACAAGGTCCTTGAGGAGATGGCCACCTGGCAGGCCCGGCCGCTGGAAGAGGTCTACGCCGCGATCTTCATCGACGCGATCATGGTCAAGGTCCGCGACGGCCAAGTCGCGAACCGGCCCATCTATGCGGCGATCGGGGTGACTAAACCGCCCCGGAGATTCCGGAGTCTGAATTTGGTGGCTCAGCCGGTCGGCTTGAGCTGGTTTCTTGCAGCGTAGTGAAGTTCCTCGGCGGCCATCGGGGTCTTAACCGCCCCGGGGTGTCTGGAGAGTCCGGGAAACCGGGTCACGCTCCGAGTGATGGTGGGGACGCTGACCTGCCGACGACCTGACTGTCGGGAGGTCGGTTGCGGTAAGGCCGGGCGCAGGCCCGGGACAGCATCGCTTCACGTTCGCCGCGCGCGTCTTCGCGGGTCAGACGAGGTGGTGGCGCGGAAGGACGGATCCTCCGAACGAGGGAAGTCAGGCCGGTTGCGGATGCACGACGGTCACCGGGAGGCCGAAGTGCCGCAGTCGGTGTTGCAGGTCCTGGTGCAGCCAGGTCGAGACGTGGTGCTCGGGTAGCGCCAGCATGATCTCGTCGATCGGCTCGCTCAAGATGGTCTCCTCAATCGCGTCCATGGGTTCGTGGCGCACGGACACTGACCCGATGACCGTGCTCCCGGCAGCCATCGTGAGATCGGGCAGAGCACGCTTGAGAACTTGTTCGGCCTCGGTGGCCTTTACGTGACGATCGGGATGGAGGAGATGGATCTCGGCCGCGGCCGGATTCAGAACGATGACCCGGAACTGAACGTCACCGGTCGCTGCGCGGTGCTGGATGGCGGCCAACAGTCCGGCGGCTGGCTCTGCCTTGTCGGTGACGACAAGGATCCTGATGGTGCGGGCTTCCAACATGGTTCTTTCTCCTTGGACGGCAGAACGCCGGTTGCTCGTTGCGGATTGGTCAGGCGGGTTCTCTGAGGTCTTCTCCCGTGAGGGTGAGGTAGAGCAGGCCGGCCGGCCGGCGGGCTGGTGCCGGGACAGTTCATTCATGGGCGATCACCGTGCCAAGCCGCGCCCCGTTCCGCCTCCGAGGTCGTTGGCCGTGACCTTGGGCCTGATTGTCATGAACCGAGTGTGGGGCGGAGATCCTGCCATTGACCTGACCAGTCCGGGCGGAGTCCCGGTCTCGTGACTCCCGGCCTCAGACCATTGCGGGGAGCTGTATCCGGAACGCGGTGGCGTTGCTCTGATCCATCAGTTCGATGTCGCCCCCGAGGTCGCGGGCAGTCTCCCGGGCGAGCCAGAGTCCCAGCCCCCCGCAACACTGGCGTCGCGACTGCTCACCCAGGCGTCGAAGAGGTACGGGACCATGTCCGAGGGGACCGGCGGACCGGTGTTCGAGACCTTGACGACAAGGACGGCTTTGCCCGTAGCGGCGAGAGCTACATGGCAGCGTCGTCCAGGTTCGATGAGACGGCGATGAGAGCCGAACGTGAGGGCAACTGACCGGATGCGTGGCTGTTGCTCTCGGTGCGAGTTTCCACCGCACGTTGCTCGATGACATCTTCGCGTCGCTGCGGTGATCGCCGTGGCAGCATCAGCCGGCGAGGGCCTCTTGGCGTTGCCTCTCCGTACGGTCCACGCCGGTCACGCTCAGGTAGATGACGGTGGCGAGGATCGCTCCGAGGAAGAGCACGCTGGTCACCAGGGTGCCGAGCGCCAGGCCGCCCTCGCTCTTGTCGAGGGCCAGGTAGTCACCGATGTTGGCGCCGAGCGGGCGGGTGAGGATGTAGGCCATCCAGAACGACAGCACCGGGCCGACGCCGATGCGCCAGCCGAGGGCGACGAGTGCGATCAGGCCCGCGGGGAGCAGGATCGCGGTGCCCGGAGACCAGCCGGTGAGTTCGAGGGTCCAGTCGCCCAGAGCGGTGCCGAGTGCGAAGGTGACCAGGACCACGAGCCAGTACCAGCCCTCGCGGTGTGTGGTGTTGATCGAGTGGATCGACAAGGTGCGCTCACGTGCGTACCAGACGGCGAAGACCGCGGCGAGCACTACGGCGAAGACGACCGAGCTGACGGCCAGCGGGACGCCGCGCGCGTCGGTGAGGTTGTCGGTCAGCAGGGTGCCGACCACGCTGATGAGCACGACCGCCAGCCAGTAGACGCCCGGCACGTACTTGCGCAGTCTGAACTGCACGAGCAGCGTCGCGACCAGGGCGGTCGTGAACACGATCGTTGTGTTGGTGAGCCCGAAGCCGAGGGTCTCGTTGATGTAGTCGGCGAAGCTCTCACCGACCGTCGTGCAGAGGATCTTGATGACCCAGAAGAACACGGTGACTTCCGGGACCTTGTTCAGCATCTGTCGGCCGGTGGCCGGGAGCGTGTGTGTATTGGTCATGTCGCTCATGATCGGTT
>NZ_JANPEO010000174.1:0-1874 GCF_031422975.1 Nocardioides sp.
CACTGACCACGGCCGCAGCGTCGCTCGGCTCTGCCGTCACGATCAGTCCCTCGTCCGCCCTGGCGGCAACCAGCCCGACACCGCCGAGCAGCAGGACGCGGGCGGCCGGACCGAAACGGTCCTTGATCACCCGGGCCGCCGCCTGCGCCGACGTCACCACATCGGCCGCCGTGGCAGACACCCCCAGCGCGACCAGGTTGGCCGCGACCTTCTCGGGGGTGCGCGAGGCGTTGTTGGTGACGAAAGCCAGGTGTAGGCCCGCGTCGCGGACTCGTTGCAGCCGCTCCGCCACCCCGTCGATGGCCCTGCCACTGACGTAGACGACTCCGTCGAGATCGAACATGGCGAGGTCATGGCGCTCGATCAGTGGCACCTCGGACGCCTTCAGCACGTTCACCCTCCCGTCAGCCGCTGGTGCGCGGCCCCTACGATGCTTCGATGGACTTCGCGGCAGTGATCACGCCTCCGTACGTGGCGAAGCCCCTGCGACTCGAGCCCTTCCGGGCCCTGCTGCTGGCGCCGAGTCGCGTCGGCGACCCCGCGTCTGCGCGTGCGTTCGCGCGACCCTATCGCGCAGTAGCGGCCCGCCTGCTCGAGTGGGAACGGGCCGGTCGTGTCATCCGCACGGCGGAGCCGGCGCTCTTCCTGCACGAGTACACCGCCGGCGGCCTCACCATCCGCGGCCTCGTCGGAGCCCTCGCGATCGACCGCCGGGCCTCGGGCCTCGAGGACCGGGCGGTCTGGCCCCATGAGGGCATCCACCCGGCACAGGCCGACGAGCTCGCCTCGCGGATGTACGAGATGGGAATGAACCCCGCCCCCATCCTGCTGGTCCACGAGGGCCCAGCGGACGTCCGCGCCCTGCTCCGGACGGTCGCGGCTCGTGCACCGGATGTGGAGTACCTCGATCGCACCGGGCAGAAGCAGCGGATCTGGGCCATCACCGCCCCGGTCGAGATCTCGGCCATCAACACGTCGCTGCGCGACGGTGCCGCCCTCATCGCCGACGGACACCACCGGTACGCCGCCTACCTGCAGCTCCAGGAGGCGCACCCCGGGACACCGTGGGACCGGGGGCTGGCGATGCTCGTCGACCAGACGGACACCCCCTTGTTCCTGGGCGCGATCCATCGGACACTGACCGGCGTCACCGTCGCCGACGTCACGGCCGCGGCCATCAAGGCCGGAGGCGCCGTTCACCCGGGAGACCGTAGCGAGGCCCTGGCAGACCTGGCCCCAGACACCTTGGTGCTCACCGACTCCGAGCGGTGGGCCGTGGTGACGCCCCCGAGCGTCGCGGGGATCGAGCTCGTGGAGTGGCTCCAGGCCGCCCTCATCCCCGCGCTCGCGCAGGCACCGACCGCCATCGCGTTCCATCACGCCGCCGAGGACGCCCTGAGCCGGGCGAAGCGCCGGACCGTGGCGGTGCTGCTGCCGGCTCCTGACTTCGCCGCGGTGCGAGACCTCGTCAACCGGGGTGGGCTCCTGCCCGAGAAGGCCACGTCCTTCCAGCCGAAGCCGAGCCTCGGAGTCCTCATGCGGTCGGTGCACGACGAATCACCCGGGCCGCGCTGACCTCGATCTCCACCCTGGACGCCCGGCCGTGTGCCGTCGCGAAGAAGCGGCGCCTCACCGCACCCTCGACCTCGACCAGGTCGCCCTTGCGCCAGGACCGTGCCGAGCGCCGCACACGCGGTGTCCACGCCGTGCACTCCAGCGCGTCCACGCGTTGGCGCGACTCGTGCTCAGCCGGCCGATCGATCACCACCCGGAACGCGACGAGCACGCTTCCGCTGGGCAGCGTCGTCTCCGAGGCCTCGGCACCGAGTCGTCCCACCAGGCGCACGCTGTTGACCTGCTCCACTGCTGTCTGT
>NZ_JANPEO010000175.1:0-3965 GCF_031422975.1 Nocardioides sp.
GGTTCTCGACCGCGGCGATGACCGCGACGCCGTCCGCAGAGGTCTCCTCGACCTGCCGGGCATCGGCCCGTGGACGGCCGACTACATCGCGATGCGGGCACTCGGTCACCCCGACGTCCTCCTCGACACCGCCTCGTGGCCCGGGACATGCAGGGTCGCTTCGTGCTCGGCCCCCGCCTGGCCGAGCTCTCCGCCGCCGCCGGCGAGGACCGCCTGCTGGCTGCCGCCGGTCCGGTGCTCGCCCGACTGCGCGACATCACCGGCGAGTCGGCCCAGCTGTGGCGCCGCCAGGGCGACCACCGCGTCTGCGTCGCGGCCGCCGAGCGGCCCTCCGGCCTGCGCGACACCATCCCCATCGGATCGCAGCTGACGATGCGCGCCGGCTCGGCCGCGCAGGTGCTGCTGGCGTGGGAGGACCCGGAGCGCATGCACCGTGGTCTGCTCAATGCCGCCTTCTCGGCGACCGCCCTCTCCGGTATCCGGCGCCGCGGCTGGGCCCAGTCCATCGGTGAGCGCGAGCAGGGCGTCGCCTCGGTGTCGGCCCCGGTGCGCTCCCCCGGCGGCAAGATCATCGCCGCGGTCTCCGTGTCGGGCCCGCTCGAGCGCCTCTCGCGTCAACCCGGTCGGATGCACGCGCCCGCCGTACTCGCTGCCGCCGATCGGCTCTCGGAGTCCCTTCGCCGCGCAGCCGCCGACTGAGTCAGCCAGATCGGGCTCAGAACAGCGCGTCCTGCTCCAGCTCGAGCAACGTCTGCTTGCGCTCGATGCCACCCGCGTAGCCGGTGAGCGTGCCGTCGGCGCCGATCACGCGGTGGCACGGGATGACGATCGGGATCGGGTTGCGACCGTTGGCCGTCCCGACTGCCCGACTGGCCGCGTTGGTCAGGCCGAGGCGGCCGGCGATCTCGCCGTACGACGCGGTGTCGCCGTACGCGATCTTGCTGAGCTGGTCCCAGACCCGCTGCTGGAAGTCGGTGCCGCGGGGGGCGAGGGGCAGATCGAAATCTGTGAGGTCGCCGTCGAAGTAGGCCCGCAGCTGTCGGACCGCCTCGGCCAGGACCGGGTGGTCGTCGGTACGCGCGCCGAGCGGTCGGCCGTCGGCGGGCTGCCTGAACGGAGAGAACTCGATGGCGCTGATCTTGCCATCGCGCTCGACGATCCGCAGGTCGCCGATGGGTGAGGGCAACACGGTCCACATGTCAGTTGACTCCTTGGGTCTGCGAGAGAGAGTGCCAGAGATGGCTCTGGGCGTAGGACCGCCAGGGCCGCCAGGTCTGGCTGTCCAGGTCGGCGGGGGCGTCCAATCGGCGGAGCGCGTCACGCGTGCCCAGGTCGGTGTCGAGGAGGACGTCGGGGTGGCCGAGTGCGCGCATCGCGATGTAGTCGGCCGTCCAGGGGCCGATGCCCGGCAGGTCGAGGAGACCTCTGCGGACGGCGTCGCGGTCATCGCCGCGGTCGAGAACCACGACGCGATCGGCCAGCGCGCGACACAGCCCGGTCAGGGCCCGCCCCCGCGCGCGCGGCATCGGCAGGTCCTCCGAATCGATCGAGGCCAGGGCATCCATGGACGGGAACAGGTGCGTGAGTCCGGGGACCGTGGTCTGGATCTCGGTGCCGTGCGCGCTCGTCAGCCGGGCGGCGATGGTGCGCGCGCCAGCCACGCTGACCTGTTGGCCCAGCACGGCGCGGACGGCGATCTCGTTGCCGTCGACGTGTCCGGGCACGCGCAGTCCGGGCGTCCTCCGGACCAACGGACCAAGGACCTTGTCGCCCGCGAACGCGTCGGCCACGGCCAGCGGATCGCAGTCGGCGTCGAGGAGGCGGCGTGCCCGCTCGACCGCAGCGGCGGTGTCACGCAGGTCGGTGAGGGCGAGCTCTGCACGGACGAAGGCGGTGGTCCCCCCGTCCACGACGTCGGGCAGCGTGAGCCTGATGGTGCCCGGCCCGTGCGGCAGGGCGATGGTGCGGGCGTACGTCTCGCCGTCGACGACCTCGACGCCGGGGATGGCGCGCAGGGCGAGGAAGTCGAGCAACGCCCCGCCGGCGTAGGGCGTGCGCACGGGAAGCCGCATCGCCCCGGCGCCGTCGGCGACTCCGGGCCCGCCGCGCCGGCCGCGGAGCCCGGTCGGAGAAGCGGCGTACACCTCTCGCACGGTCTCGTTGAACTGACGGATGCTGCTGAAGCCGGCGGCGAACGCCACCTCGGTGAAGCTCATGTCGGTGGTCTCGATCAGGATGCGCGCGGTCTGGGCGCGGCGCGCGCGGGCCAGGGCGAGCGGGCCGGCGCCGAGCTCCTGGGTGAGCAGTCGCCCGAGGTGGCGGGGCGTGTAGCCGACCCGGGCCGCGAGGCCGTCCACGCCCTCCCGGTCGACCAGGCCGTCAGCGATCAGCCGCATCGTGCGCCCGGCCACGTCGGCGGCGACGTCCCAGTCGGGGCTTCCGGGAGTCGCGTCGGGCAGGCACCTCTTGCAGGCCCGGAAGCCGGCCCCCTGGCAGGCGGCCGCGGTGGGTCGGAACGTGACGTTGACAAACCCGGGGGTGCGGGCGGGGCAGCTCGGGCGGCAGTAGATCCCGGTGGTGGCGACGCAGGTGTAGAACACCCCGTCGAAGCGGCGGTCCTTGCTCTTCACTGCCCGATAGCAGGACTCGGGGTCGAGGTCGGTGCGCTGCATGGGACCCAGTCTGGCGGAGACAGGACGCTGGTTCCAGCGGAAATCGGACACCGCGACGGAGTATCGAAAAGAAAGAAGGCCGTCGGAGTTGGCCGTGGATCGTCAGGCGCAGTCGCCGCACACGTCGACGGCCGGTGAGTCACGTCGAGACGCATGCTGGACGAGGAAGCAGGACGTGCAGGTGAACTCGTCGTTCTGCCTCGGGGTGACCTCGATGGAGAGGATCTCGTCGGAGAGATCGGCGCCGGGAAGCTCATACGACTCGGCAAGCTCGGTCTCGTCCTCGTCGATCTTCCCCGAGGTCTTGTCCTGCTCGCCCGAGGTGAGGCGGCGGGCCTCCCGGCTCTCCTCCTTCTGTTCGTCTTCGGTCTTGCGGGATGCGTCATAGTCGGTGGCCATGCGGAGGTCCTCTCGGTGGGAGCGCGAATCGTAGACCCCGATGCCCTCGCGGCCCACATGCTGGCCGTTGCGAGGGGCAGCAGGCGCACGACGCCGACCGCCTCGCTCCTGCTCCGCCGAGGACTATCGCAGGATCAAGCGGCACGTCTAGTCGCGGTCGGGGTCGTACAGCCCGGTCAGGCGCCCATCGGGGTCCAGTCGCGTCAGCAGTGCGTCGCCGATGCTCCGCAGCTCCGCCAGCTGGGTGGACGTGAGTGGCTCGAGAACGTGGCGGCGCACGGTGTCGACGTGCCCGGGGGCCGCGGCGACGACGGCGTCCCAGCCGGCGACGGTGAGTCGGGCGTTCGTGGCCCGTCCGTCCTCAGGGCACGGGAATCGCTCCACCAGGCCACGATCCTCCAGTCGCTGTACGACGTGCGAGAGCCGCGGCAGCGTGGCGTTGGTGCGCTGCGCCAGCGACGTCATGGGCCACGAGTTCTCCGGCGTGGTGACCGAGGTCGGCACGGGGGTGAGTGACGTCCAGGAGAGCGACAACGTCACGATCGAGCCCATCTATCGCTGCGGTGAGTGCCGTCCCTGCCTGAGCGGTCGCTACAACCTCTGTCTGAAGATCGGCTTCCACGGGCTGATGGAGGACGGCGGAATGGCGGAGTACACCGTCGTGCCCCGCAACCAGCTGCACCATCTCCCCGATTCGGTGTCGCTCGAGATGGGCGCGCTCGTCGAGCCGATGTCGGTGGCCTTCCACGCCGCCAAGCTTGCGGAGGTGACGGACCAGAGCTCCGCCCTCGTGTACGGCGCCGGTCCGATCGGTATGGCGCTACCGCCGTGAGAGGGCGACTGAGGGGTCACCGGACGACGTTGACAATCATTGAAACCGCAGGTCAGAGCCAC
>NZ_JANPEO010000176.1:0-7510 GCF_031422975.1 Nocardioides sp.
ACGTCGAGGGTCGACATGACCAGGCCCGCGCCGTTGCCGATGATGCCCACGGCACCGTCGAGCTTCACGTAGTTGAGGCCCTTGTCCTTGGCCTTCGCCTCGAGCGGGTCGGCCTCGTCGCGGATCTCGAAGTCGGCGTGCTCGGGGTGGCGGAAGCCGGCGTTCTCGTCGAGCGAGACCTTGCCGTCGAGCGCCTCGAGCTTGTCGCCGGTCAGCCGCGCGAGCGGGTTGACCTCGACCAGGGTCGCGTCCTCCTCGGTGAAGACCGTCCACAGCTGCTGGACCATCGTGATCGCCTGGTCGCGGAGCTCGGCGGGGAAGCCGACCTCGTCGACGATGGCGATCGCCTTGGCCTCGTCGACACCGGTCCCGGCGTCGATCGGGATCTTCTTGACCGCGTCGGGGTTGGTCTTGGCGACCTCTTCGATCTCCACACCGCCCTCGACACTGGCGATGCAGAGGTATGAGCGGTTGGAGCGGTCGAGCAGGAAGGAGAAGTAGTACTCCTCCTCGATCGAGGCGCCGGGGACCACGAGCACCCGGTTGACCGGGAGACCCTTGATCTCGAGGTCGAGGATCGCGCGGGCTGCCTCTTCGGCCTCCTCGGGCGTCTTGGCGACCTTGACGCCACCCGCCTTGCCCCGGCCACCGGCCTTGACCTGCGCCTTGACGACGACGACGCCACCGATCTTCTCGGCGGCCGCGCGAGCGTCCTCCGGAGTCTCAACGGTGATGCCGAGGGCGCCTGCCACTCCATGCTTTGCGAAGAGTTCCTTCGCCTGGTACTCCATCAAGTCCACGACGTACCCAGTCCTTTTCGTGTGCGTAACAACAGTCCGGGATTTCCTCTCGGCACCCTAGACCTGTTGGGCGGCCACATCGATGTCGGGTGCAGTGGCCCTGATCACCCTGTCGATACGGTGATCCGCATGCCCTCGGTCCTGTGGTTGCGCCGTGACCTGCGCGTGCGTGACAACCCCGCCCTGCTCGCGGCACTCGACGACGGACCCGTCACGGCGCTGTTCGTGATCGACCCCGTCATCTGGTCCGGCGCCGGTCCGGCCCGGCGGGCGTGGCTGGCCGCGAACGTGCTGGAGCTCGCCGGGCGGATCCCCCTGACGATCCGGCACGGCGACCCCGCCGATGTGGTCTCAGCGGTCGCCGCCGACGTCGGTGCCGCCGCGGTCCACATCGCCGCCGAGACGACCCCCTACGGGCGGCGCCGTGATGCCGCGGTGGGCGAGCTGGTCGACCTCGTCGCCACCGGTTCGGCGTACGCCGTCGGGCCGGGCCTGATCACGAACAAGACGGGCGAGCCCTACCAGGTGTTCAGCGCGTTCGCGCGGGCGTGGCGCGACCGGGGTTGGTCGCGGCCGGCCAGCACCCCCCGCTCCCCCGACCTCGCCGAGGCCGACTCGGACCCGGAGGCGCTCGCACTGCTCGAGCGGGCCGTCGCCGACGCGCCCTTCGACCTCCCGACGCCCGGGGAGGACGCTGCCTGGCGGCGCTGGCACGCTTTCCGCGCCGAGGGCCTCGACGCCTACCGGGTCGAGCGCGACCGGCCCGACCACGACGGCACCTCGCGACTGTCGCCGTACCTCCACCTGGGCGTCCTGCACCCCCGCTCCCTGCTCGCCGATCTCGACCCCGCATCGACCTATGCGACCGAGCTGGCCTGGCGCGAGTTCTATGCCGACGTGCTGTGGCACACGCCGTCCTCGGCCTGGTCCGACCTCAAGCCAGCCCTGTCGGGCATGCGCTACGACGAACCCGACGACGCCATCGAGGCCATCGACGCCTGGCGCACGGGCACCACCGGCTTCCCGATCGTGGATGCGGGGATGCGGCAGCTGCTCGCGACCGGCTGGATGCACAACCGGGTCCGGATGATCACCGCGTCGTTCCTGACCAAGGACCTCCACGTGTGGTGGCCGAGCGGCGCCAGGCATTTCCTCTCGCTGCTGATCGACGGCGACGTGGCCTCCAACAACCACGGCTGGCAGTGGGTCGCCGGGACCGGCACCGATGCGTCGCCGTACTTCCGGGTCTTCAACCCCGTCACCCAGGGCAAGAAGTTCGATCCCGACGGTTCCTACGTGCGCCGCTGGGTGCCCGAGCTCGCGCACCTCGTCGGCGCGGCCGCGCACGAGCCGTGGCAGTCCGACGTCGGCTACCAGGGTGGCTACCCGCTGCGGATCGTGGACCACGCCCACGAGCGTCTCGAGGCGCTCGAGCGCTACCGGGCGGCTCGGGCCTAGGGCCTCGAGGACAAGAGCTTCACCGCGATGTCGTCGACCCCGTGTCGCGCGAGCAGCGCCGCCAGGTCGGCGGCCAGGGCCGGCTCGCCGTCGGAGCGCGCGGACAGTCCGATCACGTCGGCGTCCTCCTGGATCGCGGTCGCCACGATCTGCTCAGGGCTCTGGTCGGGCCCCGTGTAGATGACCTCGTGGCCGGCGTCGCGCAGCGCGCGGGCGAGGCCGGGCTCACCGACCACGATCCGAAGGCGATCGGGCTCACTCGACGTCATGGCCGCAGGCTAGCCAACAGGCGTGACCCACCCCACAACGAGCGGCCGGTTTCCGTGCAAGTACGGTGAAGCGCTGCGAGCGCCCGACGACGTCGTCCACAATGGCGTCACCTGGATTTCGGTGGTCGTGACCAATCCGTTACAGTCTGATGTCGCCTCCCCGGCGAATCCCCCGCACAAAGGAACCTTCTCTATGGGCAACCACCGAGCGCACCGCGGCCCTCGCCGCGACCTCTCGGCACAACCCGTCGCGGGTCGACGCAAGGTGGACCAGAAGCCTGCTCGCCACCCCTTCCTCCGTGCCCTGCCGTCCGCCCCGATCCTCGTGGGCGTGGCGGCTCTTGCCATTTCCGCCGGTGGCGCCGTGAACGCCGCCGATGCCGACCTGGTCGGGCAGGTCACCTCGCAGACCGGCGCCATGGCCGCGGCTGGCAGCACCGGCCTGGCCAACGTCGCACCGATCGGACACCGCGACGCCGTCGTCTCGCGCGACTCGCGCCGTGACGCGCTCGCCGACGCGGCCAACGAAGAGCTGGTCGCTCAGGCCGAGGCTCAGGCCGAGCAGCAGCACGCCGCGCTCAAGCAGTTCGCGCAGGCCGCTGAGAAGCATGCCGCCAAGATCAAGGAAAACCAGTGGATGCTCCCGCTGGACAGCTACCGCATCACCGCCACGTTCGGAATGTCGAGCTACCTGTGGTCCAGCGTGCACACCGGGCTCGACTTCTCGGCCCCGACGGGCACCACGATCCGCTCCGTCGCCAACGGCGTCGTGACCGAGGTCGGCTACGACGGCTCCTACGGCAACAAGACCGTCGTCACGCTCGAGGACGGTACCGAGCTGTGGTACTGCCACCAGACCTCGTTCATGGTCAGCGTCGGTGACGCCGTCCGTGGGGGCGAGGCCATCGGCACCGTCGGCTCCACCGGAAACGTCACCGGCCCGCACCTCCACCTCGAGGTCAGGCCAGGCGCCGGCGACCCGGTCGACCCCTTCACCGCGCTCCTCGAGCACGGCGTCACTCCGTAGCTACAGCTTCTCCACCGGCGCATAGCGGAGCAGCAGCCGCTTGACGCCCTCGGAACCGAAGTCGATCGACGCGACGGACTTGTCGCCGGATCCTTCGAGCGCGACGACCGTGCCCATCCCGAACGAGTCGTGGAGCACCCGGTCTCCGGGATCCAGCGACGGGATCTCGCGCGCGGGCTTCGACTTCGCCATCACGTCGGCGCGCGCGGCCGCGGCCGAGAAGTTGTGGCGACCGGCAGCGGTCGGAGCGCCGAGGCGAGCCGGGGAGTTGGCCGCCAGGTCGGGTCGTCCCCAACGGGTCATCGCCTGCGCCGTACGCCGCCAGTCGACGAGGTCGACGGGGAACTCGTCGATGAAGCGTGAGGCCGGGTTGTGCGAGGGCGCACCCCATGCGGAGCGCACCATCGCCCGCGAGACGTAGAGCCGCTCCCGCGCGCGGGTGACGCCGACGTAGGCGAGCCGGCGCTCCTCCTCGAGCTCGAGCTGGTCGCCCAGCGAGCGCTGGTGCGGGAAGACTCCGTCCTCCAGGCCGGTCAGGAAGACGACGGGGAACTCCAGCCCCTTGGCGGTGTGCAGCGTCATCAGCGTCACGACGCCGACGTCCTCACCGTCGGGAGCGTCTGGGATCTGGTCGGAGTCGGCGACCAGCGCGACGCGTTCGAGGAAGTCGCCGAGCCCGACGGCGACGACCCCCGCCTCCACCTCGGTCGGGTCGGCGGAGGGGCCTGGCTGCGGGTCGTCGGAGAACTCACGGGCCACCGCCACCAGCTCGGCCAGGTTCTCCACGCGGGTGGCGTCCTGCGGGTCGTCGCTGGCCTCGAGCTCGGTGAGGTAGCCGGAGCGCTCGAGCACGGACTCGAGGATCACGTCGGCCCGCTCGTCGGCGGCCACCATCGACTGCAGCTCCTGGATCATCGCGACGAAACCCTGGATGTTCCTCAGTGACCGCGTGGCCAGTCCGGGCGCCTGGTCGGCGAGGACCAGCGCCTCCCAGAACGAGATCCGCTCGCGCTCTGCCAGCGCATTCACGCACGCCTCGGCCCGCTCGCCGATCCCCCGCTTCGGGGTGTTGAGCACGCGCCGCAATGAGATCTCGTCGGCGGTGTTGACCAGCATCCGGAGGTAGGCCAGCGCGTCGCGAACCTCCCGGCGCTCGTAGAACCTGACCCCACCGACCACCTTGTAGGGCTGGCCGGTGCGGATGAAGATCTCCTCGAACACCCGCGACTGGGCGTTGGTGCGGTAGAACACCGCCACGTCGGCGGCCCTCACGTCGCCGGTGTCGACGAGCTTGTCGATCTCCTCGGAGACGAACCGCGCCTCATCGTGCTCGTCGTCGGCGACGTAGCCCACGATCCGCTCCCCGTCCCCGGCATCTGACCACAGGCGCTTGTCCTTGCGGCTCGAGTTGTTCTTGATCACCGAGTTGGCGGTCGTGAGGATCGTCTGCGTGGAGCGGTAGTTCTGCTCCAGCAGGATCGAGGTCGCGTCGGGGAAGTCCTGCTCGAAGTCCATGATGTTGCGGATGTTGGCGCCGCGGAACGCGTAGATCGACTGGTCGGCGTCGCCCACGACCATCAGCTCGCTCGGCGCGTCCCCCACCGGCCGGCCCTCCTCCAGGTCCTGCCCGCAGAGCTGGTGGATCAGCGCGTACTGGGCGTGGTTGGTGTCCTGGTACTCGTCGACGAGCACGTGCCGGAACCGGCGCCGGTAGTTCTCCCGCACGTCGGGCAGGGTCTGCAACAGGTGCACGGTCGTCATGATCAGGTCGTCGAAGTCGAGCGCGTTGGCGTCGCGCAGACGGCGCTGGTAGTTGGCGTACGCCGCCGCGTAGGCCTCCTCGAAGGAGTTGCGCGTGTCCTTGGCCGCCTCGTCGGGGTCGCGCAGCTCGTTCTTGTGGTTGCTGACCCAGTGCAGCACCGCGCCGGGCTGGTAGCGCTTGGGGTCGAGGTCGAGATCCTTCAGCACCAGTGTCATCAACCGCTTCGAATCGGCGGCGTCGTAGATCGAGAAGTTGGACTTGTATCTGGTGCCGTCGAAGTCCAGCGCGGCGATCTCCTTGCGCAGGATCCGCACGCACGCGGAGTGGAAGGTCGAGACCCACATGATCCGGGCGCGCTTGCCCACGAGCTCCTCGACCCGCTCCTTCATCTCGGCCGCGGCCTTGTTGGTGAAGGTGATGGCCAGGATCGAGCCGGGGTGGGCCTTGCGCTCGGTGATGAGCCAGGCGATCCGGCGGGTCAGCACCCGGGTCTTGCCCGAGCCGGCTCCGGCGACGACCAGGAGCGGGGCACCGGCGTGCACGACGGCGGCACGTTGGGGCTCGTTCAGCCCCTCGAGCAGCTCGTCGGGACTCGGGCCACGGCGGGTGGTGCGAGGCTCTTCAACAGGGGTGACGTGCTCGAGGCCGGGCAGCGGAGACGGAGTGCTCATTCTCAGGCCAGCCTACGTGCCGGCACCGACAGCTCAGGCAGCGTGGGCAGGCGACCAGAAGACGGCGACCGCCACGTTGGCGACGCTCAGGAGCAGCAGCCCGGCCCACAGCCCCTGCGGGATGGTCGGTTTGCGGACGTTGGCCATGACGAGCACCAGCAGCACCAGGCCGATGGTGAACTTCACGCCGATCTTGGCGTGGTTGACCGGGTCGTCGCCGGCCTCGAGCACCCCCACCAGGAGCAGGCCCGCGAGGAAGGCGGTGCCGACGCCGTCGCGCATCGCGGCGTTGACGGTCTTCTCGGAGTCCCTGGCCTGCACGAGGAGTCCCCCGACGAGCGCAGCGAAGCCGAGCAGGTGCACGAACAGCAGGACGAGCCGCAGGATCTCCATGCGCCGAAGACTAGAGGAGCCGACGGTCCGTGGCCCACCGCGTGAGCTCGTGCCGGCTCGACAGCTGCAGCTTGCGCAGCGTCGAGGACATGTGGGTCTCGACGGTCTTGACGGAGATGAAGAGCTCCTTGGCGACCTCCTTGTAGGCATAGCCGCGCGCGATCAGGCGCATCACCTCGCGCTCGCGATCAGTTAGTCGGTCGAGGTCCTCGTCCACGGCCGCGACGTCGATCGAGCCGGCGAAGGCGTCGAGCACGAAGCCCGCGAGCCGGGGCGAGAACACCGCGTCGCCATCGGCCACGCGGCCGATCGCGTCGACCAGCTCGGGTCCGGTGATGGTCTTGGTGACGTAGCCCCGGGCTCCCCCGCGGATCGTGCCGATCACGTCCTCGGCCGCATCGCTGACCGAGAGCGCGAGATACCGCGCGTCGGGATACGGCATGCGACGCATCACCTCGGCGCCACCCCCGCCGGGGAGATGCACATCGAGGAGCACGACGTGTGGCCGGTGCTCGCGGATCACGGCCACTGCCGAGTCGACGTCGGCGGCCTCGGCGAGGATCTCGACCAACCCGGCGCCGGCGCCAGTGAGCTCGGAGCGCACACCCGCCCGGAACATCGCGTGGTCGTCGACGATGACGACCCGCACCGGGCGCGGGGTCGGACCAGGGACAGGCTCGGTCATGACTCTTCCTCACTCTTCAGCGGCAGGTGGAGCCGCACTTCGGTGCCGTCGCCCGGTGCTGAGCGGACTTCACCCTGTCCGCCGTGCCGGGCCATCCGGTCGACGATGCTGCCCCGGACACCCTGACGGTCCTCCGCCACGGTGCCGGGGTCGAAGCCTGCACCGCGATCGCGGACGAACACGTCGACGGCCTCGGCCGACACTTCGGCGTACACGTCGATGCGCGGGACGCCCGCGTGCTTGGCGGCATTGGTGAGGGCTTCGCGGGTGGCGTCGGTGATCGGCTTGAGGGCCTCGGTCATGTCGAGGTCGCCGACCGCGACGACATCGACGACCACGCCGTAGGTGTCCTCCACGATGGCGGCATGTGCGCGGAGCTCGCCGGCGAGCGTGACGTCGGTGCCGACGGACTCGAAGAGCCAGCCGCGCATCTTCGACGTCGAGG
>NZ_JANPEO010000177.1:0-10648 GCF_031422975.1 Nocardioides sp.
TCAGCGAGGAGACCAAGGGGGCGTCCACCGGGGCCGCGAAGGGCATCTGGCAGTCCATCCTCTACTCGGCCATCGGCGGCTACATCCTGCTGCTGTGCGTGGTCTTCGCGGTGCCGAACGGTGCCGACGGCAACCCCGACAACGCGCTGGGTGCGGGCGGCGTGGCGCCGATCTTCAACGCGGCCCTCGGCGCCAACTGGGCGGGCACGGTGCTGTTCATCTCGTCGGCCGGCCAGCTCTTCTGCGCGGTCTCCTGCATGACCTCGGCCTCCCGCATGACCTACGCGTTCAGCCGGGACGGCGCCGTCCCCGGATCCAGGCACTGGTCGCAGCTGTCCAGCGCCCGGGTGCCGGCTCGCGCCGTGATGCTGGTGGCAGTGTTCAGCGCCCTGGTCACCCTGCCGGCGCTGGTCGAGGTCAACATCGGCACCGAGGAGGCGCCGATCATCTCGCCGATCGCGTTCTTCGCGGTCACGTCGATCGCGGTGATCGGGCTCTACCTCTCCTTCGCGATCCCGATCTTCCTGCGGTGGCGTCACGGCGACAGGTTCGAGGTCGGCTCCTGGAACAACGGCGCGAAGTACAAGTGGCTCAACCCCATCGCCGTCGTGGAGATCGTCGTCGTCTCGCTGTTCCTCATGATGCCCAGCTACCGCGGCGGGATGCCGTTCGACGACCTCTTCGAGTGGAAGTTCGTCAACTACGCCCCGATCGTGACCCTGGGAGCCCTGCTCCTGCTCACCATCTGGTGGGAGGTCTCGGCCAAGAAGTGGTTCAAGGGTCCGATCCGCAACGTCGACACCGCTGACGTCCCCTGAGCTCGGCTCCATGAACGCTGCCCGCGCCACTGACCACCTCGGCGATGTCGTCCTCCGACAGGTTCGTGGGCATCACGCGTTCGAGGGGTGTGTCGAGCAGCTGGCGACGACGATCCGGTTGGGTGTCTACCCCTACGGCTCGCCGTTGCCGACCGAGCGCGACCTCGCGGAGCGGCTGGGGGTCTCCCGCGCCACCTTGCGCGAGGCGATCGCGGGACTACGACAGGCGGGCATGGTGAGCACCACGAGGGGCAGGGGCGGCGGGACCGTGGTCTCCTACCGTCCCGAGGCCCCCGCCAGCAGTGCGTGGCCGGGGGTCGCCGACCGCAAGGAGGAGTTGCTGGACTCGTTGACCTTCCGACGCATCGTCGAGCCCGGGGCGTGCTACGTCGCGGCGAACCGAGCCCTGTCCGCCTCGGAGCGGATGCTGCTGACGACGTCCCTCGCGGCGGTCGACGACGCGGCGGACTCGGCGGCACACCGGCAGGCTGACTCGCGCCTGCACCTGGCGATCGCCAGTGTCGCGGCGTCTCCGATGACGATCGCGTCCGTGACCGAGGTGCAGGCCTGCCTGCACGACATGCTCCAGGCGATTCCCGTGCTCGAGGTCAACATCGAGCACTCGACTCGTCAGCACCAGGCCATCGTCACGGCGATCCTGGCCGGCGAAGCGACGAGGGCGCGGCGCGCCATGGAGCACCATTGCGACGACACGGCTGCGCTGCTGCGCGGTCTGCTCGGATAAGGGGAGACATGACGCACAACGACCGGTACCTCAGCGTGGAGGACCTGACGGCTCGCATCGAGTCGGGAGCGATCGACACCGTGGTGGTGGCCTTCACCGACATGCAGGGTCGACTGCAGGGCAAGCGGCTGCACGGGCACTACTTCGTCGACGAGGTCCTGGCGCACGGCACCGAGGGCTGCAACTACCTGCTCGGTGTCGACGTCGAGATGAACACGGTCGGCGGCTATGCGATCACGTCCTGGGAGCGCGGCTACGGCGACATGGAGTTCGTGCTCGACCTCGACACCCTTCGACTGCTGACCCACCTGCCTGCGACCGCGATGGTCCAGTGCGACCTGACGTGGCCCGACCACCGGCCGGTGGCCCAGTCGCCCAGGAGCATCCTGAAGGCGCAGCAGCAGCGCGCCGCCGACCTGGGGTTCGTCGCCGTGGCGGGCACCGAGCTCGAGTTCATCGTCTTCGACGACACCTACGAGGCCGCCCACGATGCCAACTATCGAGGGCTGACACCCGCCAACCAGTACAACGTCGACTACTCCATCCTCGGCACGACGAGGATCGAGCCGTTGCTCCGCGACATCCGCAACACGATGTACGCCGCGGGCGTGAACGTCGAGGGAGCCAAGGGCGAGTGCAACCTGGGCCAGCACGAGATCGGCTTCCTGTACGACGACGTGCTCGTGTCCGCGGACAACCATGCCGTCTACAAGACGGTCGCCAAGGAGATCGCCGCCCAGCACGGGAAGTCGCTCACGTTCATGGCCAAGTTCAACGAGCGCGAGGGCAGCTCCTGCCACATCCACCTGTCCCTGCGTGGCTCCGGCGGCGACATCGTCTTCTGGGAGAACGACGCCCGGTCCGCGCTCTACGACAGCTTCGTTGCCGGCGTGCTCGCCACCATGGCGGACTTCACGCTGCTGTATGCGCCCAACATCAACTCCTACAAGCGATTCGCCGCGGGATCCTTCGCCCCGACCGCCATCGCGTGGGGTGAGGACAACCGCACCTGCGCCGTGCGGCTGGTCGGCCGCGGAGCGGGGGCACGGATGGAGAACCGGGTGCCGGGAGGCGACGTGAACCCCTACCTCGCGATCGCCGCGATGATGGCCGGCGGGCTGCACGGCATCGAGCAGCGACTGGAGCTCGAGCCCCCGCTGGAGGGCAACGCCTACGCCTCGGACCGTCCCCGCGTGCCGGGCACGCTGCGGGACGCGCGAGACGCGTTCCACGGCTCGGCGATCGCCCGGGCCGCCCTTGGCGACGAGGTCGTGGACCACTACACCAACATGGCCGACGTCGAGCTCGCCGCCTTCGGTGCCACGGTGACCGACTGGGAGCTGCGTCGCAGCTTCGAGCGGATGTGACATGACGACATTCACGGTGGTCAACCCTGCGACCGGTCGGCCCGTCACCGAGGTGGCCCTGGCCACCGTCGAGGAGACCGACGCGCTCATCGAGCGTGCGTCCGCGGCCTTCCCTGCCTGGCGTGACGTCGCACCCGGCGAGCGCGCGCGCCTGCTGCGCGCGTTCGCAGCGGTCGTGGACGCCCACATCGACGAGCTGGCGGACCTCGAGGTGCGCAACTCCGGGCACACGCTCGGCAACGCGCGCTGGGAGGCCGGCAACGTCCGCGACGTCCTCAACTACTACTCGGCCGCGCCCGAGCGACTCTTCGGCCGACAGATCCCGGTGGCCGGTGGTGTCGACCTCACGCTCCACGAGCCGCTGGGCGTGGTCGGGGTGATCGTGCCGTGGAACTTCCCGATGCCGATCGCCGGCTGGGGCTTCGGCCCGGCTCTCGCGGCGGGGAACACGGTGGTGCTCAAGCCGGCCGAGCTGACGCCGCTCACCGCCATCCGGCTGGCCGAGCTGGCCCTCGAAGCAGGCCTGCCGCAAGGCGTGTTCACGGTGATCCCGGGCAAGGGTTCGGTCGTGGGCGAGCGCTTCGTCTCGCACCCGCTGGTGCGCAAGGTCTGCTTCACCGGCTCCACCGATGTCGGCAAGCAGATCATGCGCGGCTGCGCCGACCAGGTGAAGCGGGTGACCCTCGAGCTCGGTGGCAAGAGCGCGAACATCATCTTCGGCGACGCGGACATCGCGAAGGCGGCCGCGTCCGCGCCGTACGCCGTGTTCGACAACGCGGGCCAGGACTGCTGCGCGCGCTCGCGGATCCTGGTCCAGCGCTCGGCCTACGAGGAGTTCCTGGGCCGGCTGGAGACGGCCGTCACGGCGCTGAGGGTGATGGACCCGGCCGATCCGGACAGCGAGATGGGCCCGCTCGTCTCTGCGAAGCAGAAGGAGTCGGTCCGCGGCTACCTCGACGCCGTCACGCCCGCCTTTGCCGGCACGGTCCCCGAGTCCGACGGATTCTGGGTGCCGCCGACGGTGGTGCTCGCCGATGACCCGTCGATGCCGATCTGGCGCGAGGAGGTGTTCGGCCCGGTCGTCGCGGTGATGGCGTTCGACGACGAGGAGGAGGCCGTCCGGCTCGCGAACGACACCGAGTACGGTCTGTCCGGCTCGATCTTCACCCGTGACGTCGGCCGGGCGCTGCGCGTCGCCCGGGCGGTGGAGGCCGGCAACCTCAGCGTGAACTCACACGCGTCGGTGCGCTACTGGACGCCGTTCGGTGGCTACAAGCAGTCCGGCCTCGGCCGGGAGCTCGGTCCGGACGCGCCGAACGCGTTCACCGAGGAGAAGAACCTCTTCATCGCCCAGGACTGAGCACAGGACCAGAAAGGGACAACCATGGCCGGACGCCTCGAGGGCAAGGTCGCTGTCATCACCGGAGGGTGCTCCGGCATCGGCCTCGCCACCGTGCGCAGGTTCCTCGACGAGGGGGCCAAGGTGGTCATCGGCGACGTCGACGACGCCCGCGGTGCCGCGCTGACGGACGAGCTCGCGATCACCTACGTGCATGTCGACGTCACGAGCAAGGACGAGGTCGACGCGCTCTTCAAGACCGCCAAGGACACCTACGGTTCGGTCGACATCGCCTTCAACAACGCCGGCATCTCGCCGCCCGAGGACGACTCGATCCTGGACACCGACCTGGAGGCATGGCGCAGGGTGCAGGACGTCAACCTGACCAGCGTCTATCTCTGCTGCAAGGCCGCGCTGCCCTACATGCTCGAGCAGGGCAAGGGATCGATCATCAACACCGCGTCGTTCGTGGCGGTGATGGGTGCGGCGACCTCCCAGATCTCCTACTCCGCGTCCAAGGGCGGGGTGCTGTCGATGAGCCGCGAGCTCGGGGTGCAGTTCGCCCGCGAGGGAGTGCGGGTCAACGCCTTGTGCCCGGGACCGGTGAACACGCCGCTGCTGCAGGAGCTCTTCGCCACCGACGAGGAGCGCGCGGCCCGCCGGTTGGTGCACGTGCCGATGGGCAGGTTCGGCGAGCCCGAGGAGATGGCCAACGCCGTGCTCTTCCTGGCCTCCGACGAGTCGTCCTTCATGACCGCCTCGACCTTCCTCGTCGACGGCGGCATCTCCGGTGCCTACGTGACGCCCCTGTGAGCAGGCCGCTCATCGGACTCAGCACCTACCGGGAGCAGGCCCGCTGGGGCGCCTGGGACCAGCCCGCCGACCTGCTGCCGACGGTCTACGCCGTCGCGATCGAGGCGGCCGGCGGGGTGCCCGTGCTGCTGCCCCCGTCGGCGCCGTACGCCGAAGCGGCCGGTGCGGTCATCGCCCGGCTCGACGGCCTGGTGATCAGCGGTGGGGCGGACCTGTCTCCGGAGCAGTACGGCGAGCAGCCGCACGAGCGCACCACCGCGTGGCGCGATGACCGCGACGCGTGGGAGCTCGCGCTCCTCGATGCCGCTGACGCAGCAGACCTGCCCGTGCTGGGGGTGTGCCGCGGCATGCAGGTGATGGCCGTCCACGCGGGCGGCGCCCTCGACCAGCACGTCCCGGACCTGGTCGGGCACGAGCGACACAGCCCGGGACTCGACGCCTTCGGTGAGACCGCCGTGTCGCTGGCCGCTCAGAGCCGTCTCGCCTCCCTGCTGGGCACCACGCTCACCGTGCACTGCCATCACCACCAGGCCGTTCGCGCGCACCCCGGCTTCATCGCCGCGGCCTGGGCCGACGACGGGCTCCTCGAGGCCATGGAGGCACCCGGCGACCGGCTGTGCCTCGCCGTGCAGTGGCACCCCGAGGTGGCCGCCGATGCCGGCCTGTTCCGGGCGCTCGTCGAAGCCGCCTCGGCGCACGCGCCCACCTGACCGCCGTCAGGCGATCGTCATCCCGCCGTCGACGGGCAGCGTCTGGCCGGTGATGTAGCCGGCGGCGGGGGAGGCGAGGAAGACCACCGTCGCGGCGAGCTCGGCGGGGTCACCCTTGCGGCGGGCGGGCACGCGCATCATCGCGCGGTCGAGGTAGCCGTCGGGGTAGGTGTCGGTCATCTCGGAGGCGAAGAAGCCCGGCGCGATCGAGTTCACCCGGATGCCCTTGCGCTCCATCCACTGCTGCGCCAGGTCGCGCGTCAGACCGTTGAGGCCGGCCTTGGAGGCGCTGTACGCCGCCTGCGGCAGCCCACCAGTGGTGATGGCGAGCACCGACGAGATGTTGATGATCGAGGATCCGGGCTGCATGACCCGGCCGCACGCCTGCGCCATCCAGTAGCAGCCGTTGAGGTTGACGTCGATGACCGAGCGGAACTGCTCGGGCGTCTCCTGGGTCGCGGGGACGGCCGTGCCGACGCCGGCGTTGTTGACGAGCACGTCGACGCGACCGAACTCCGCCATCGCGGCGTCCACCAGGGCCTGGCACTGTGCCGGGTCGGCCACGTCGGTCGCGACCGTGAGGGCACGGCGACCCGTGGCCTCGACCAGCGTGGCGGTGTCGGCGAGCCTCTCGACGCGACGGGCGCCGAGCACGACGTCGGCGCCGGCCTCGGCCAGGGCCTGGGCGAAGGCGACGCCGATGCCGCTGGACGCGCCGGTGACGATCGCGACCTTGCCGTCGAGGCGGAACATGTCAGGAGTGGTCATGCGTGGACCCTATGTGGGAGCTCGTCTCGGACAGGACCGGGTCCGCGGCACGCCTGGGCAGGTCGCGCACCGAGCGCGAGGTGAGGACGAGCAGGCAGATGGCGGCGTACGCGACGCCCGAGATCACCAGGACGCGCGAGTTGCCGAAGGCGGCGCCGAGCGGTCCCCACGCGAGCTGGCCGATGGGCATGGCGACGAAGGAGCCGAGGGCGTCGTAGGAGTAGGCGCGCGAGAGCATGCGCTCGTCGATGTTCTCCTGCATGGCGAGGTTCCAGCCCATCGAGAAGACCTCGAGGCCGGCGCCGGCGACGAAGGCAGCCGCGACGAGCGCGAGGAGGTGCGGGTCGACACCGAGCACGACCATGGGCACGGACGCGAAGGCGACCGCGATCATCCCCCAGAAGAGTGGCCGCTTGAGCGGCACCCGCAACAGCACCACGGCCATCGCGAGCAGGCCGAGCGCCTCCGCGGAGAGGACGTAGCCCCAGCACTGGCGGCCGATCGTGTCCTCCGCGACGACGGGTCCGAGCACGAGGAGCGCGCCGTTGTGGATCATGTTCAAGAACCCGAAGCCCAGCACCACGGCCCACAGCCACGTGGTCCCGATGAAGAAGCTCCAGCCCTCGCGCAGCTCGGCGACGGTGCTCTTGTGCCCCTCGCTCTTGTCCGCGCGCGGGATCTTCACCGGGATGAGCAGCAGCGCGGCGATCAGCCACGTCGCCGCGTCGATGGCGAGCGCCCAGCCGGCCCCGACGGTGACGACGAGAAGCGCGCCGAGCGTCGGGCCGAGGACGGTGAGGCCGTTGCGGGTCAGTGACATCAGCGCGTTGGCCGGCTGCAGCTGGGCGCGGGCGACGAGCTGGGGGAGCACGCTGGCCATGGCGGGCATCGAGATCGCTGAGACGGCACCGTGGGCGACCGACAGCGCGATCAGCATCCACAGCTCGGCGCTGCCGGTGATGACCAGGAAGGCGATCAGGCCCTGCGTGATCGCGGACGCGACGTTGGAGATCTGGATGACGATCTCGCGCGGGAAGCGGTCGGAGATCACGCCGCCCCACAGCAGCAGCACGATCATCGGGATCGTGTGCGCGGCCAGCACCTGCCCGAGGGCGGCGGCGGAGTCGGTGATGTCGAGTACGGCGAAGGTCAGCGCGATGCTGGCCATCATGTTGCCGAGGGTGTTGACGAAGCGGGAGGCGAAGTACCACGCGAAGTTGCGCTCGCGCAGGGGCTTGGCCGCGTCGGCCCAGGTCATGCGGGTGCTCATGCGGGATCCTCCATCACGAACGCCTGCGACGAGGCACTGACGTGGATCGTGCCGTCGGTCCGGGGCGGTCGGGCTTCCTCGTGCAGCAGCACCATTGCGTCGGTGATCGAGTCCATGGCTCGCTGCCAGGTCTCCGGACTCACCCAGGCCTCGATGTCGGCGGAGCTGCCCCGTCCCTTGATCCGATGGGCCAGCCGCCGGACGATCTCGGCGTTGGTGGCGAGCTGCCAGGCGACGAGGTCCTCGGGCTTTCCCGGAGTGGCCGGGCGCTCGGGGTCGCCGCCCACGACGTAGCGGTAGCGCTTCGCCGTACCGCCGCGGATCTTCTCCTCGCTCTCCACGACGAGCTCGCCGGCGTCACGGAGCACGCGGAGGTGGTACGACGCGTTGGCATGCGTGAGGTCCAGCTCGCGGGCGACCTCGGCCGCGCTCATCGGCTGGGCGGTCAGCATGGACAGGATGCGCAGTCGCACCGGGTGCGCCACCGAGCGCAGAGCGGACAGGCCCTCGTCCATGACACCCTCCAAGAGTCGTTGGGGAGTCAGGATGCGACAGCCCCCGCGAACTGTCAAGGAGTTGTTGGAGGGTCGACCCGAGTTCGTCCCCGAGCCGACCCTGAAGCACCCCCGAACCGGGATGGGAAACGCCTCCCGGCGTGGTTGAGTGGGTGTCATCGGACCCCGTCGCCTACCTGGAGGTCACCATGAGCCAGCAGTTCCCCACCGATCCCACCGACCCGTACACCGCCGAGCAGTCGCAGCCCGCAGCCCCGGCCACCCCGCAGGGGTACGCCGTGCAGCAGCAGCCACTCTCGCCGACCCAGGAGCGGACGATGGGCGCGGTCGCCCACGGCGCCCCGCTGGTCGCGATGGTGCTCTCTGCGGGCCTCCTGGGTTTCGTCGGCTCCCTCGTCGTCTACCTGATGTACAAGGACCGCGGACCCTTCGTCCGCGCGCATGCGGCCAACTCGCTCAACGTCCAGATCACCACCGGCATCATCCTGCTGGTCTCGCTGCCGCTGATGCTCGTGCTGGTGGGCTTCTTGACCTTCGGCCTCGCATTCGTCTTTGCGTTCGTCGTGCACGTGCTGGGCGCGATCAAGGCCTACAACGGCGAGTGGTGGAACCCGCCGATGACGCCCAAGTTCGTCAAGTGACCTGATCCCTTCAAGCGCACGATGGCGACCCGGTCACAACCGGGTCGCCGTCGCGGCGTTGTCGGCGGTAAGATGGATGGCATGAGTACGCAGGTCCTGCTTCTTGGACAGCCGCGCTGACATCCCTGTCTCCACAGGAACGTCACGCGGCCACCCCTCCATGCGAGGGGTTTTTTCATGTCGAGACTCAGCCATTCTTCACAGGCGCAGGCACACACGAGGGACGAACACATCATGAGCGAGACGCACGAGGCACCCGAGAGCGACCAGGCTGCGACGTACGACGTCGAGGCCGTCCAGGCGAAGTGGCAGCCGGTCTGGGACAAGCTCGAGCCGTTCCGTGCCGACGACGAGGTCGTCCGTTCCGGCCAGCGCGAGAAGCGCTACGCGCTGACGATGTTCCCCTACCCCAGCGGTGACCTGCACATGGGTCATGCCGAGGTGACCGCGCTGCACGACGTGCTGGCGCGCTACTGGTGGCAGCAGGGCTACGAGGTCCTGAACCCGATGGGCTGGGACTCCTTCGGCCTGCCCGCCGAGAACGCCGCGATCAGGAACAACGCGCACCCGGCCGACTACACCTACAACAACATCGACACCCAGCTGGAGTCGTTCAAGAAGTACGCCGTCAGCTTCGACTGGTCGCGCCGGTTCAACACCTCCGACCCCGAGTACTACCGCTGGACCCAGTGGCTGTTCCTGCGCTTGTACGAGCAGGGGCTCGCCTACCGGAAGAAGTCGCCGGTCAACTGGTGTCCCAACGACCAGACGGTGCTGGCCAACGAGCAGGTCGTGGACGGCGCCTGTGAGCGCTGCGGCGCCGAGGTGACCAAGCGTGAGCTGACGCAGTGGTACTTCCGGACCACCGCCTACGCCCAGGAGCTGCTGGACTCCCTGGACGACCTGCAGGACACCTGGTCGGACAAGGTCGTCAACGCGCAGCGCAACTGGATCGGCCGCTCCGAGGGCGCGCACGTCGACTTCGTCGTCGCGGGTCGCGAGGAACCCGTCACCGTCTACACCACCCGCCCGGACACGATCTTCGGCACCACCTTCATGGTCGTGGCGGTCGACGCCGCGCTGGCGGCCGAGCTGGTGACCGACGAGCGCCGGGCGGAGTTCGAGGCCTACCGAGACGAGGTCCGCAAGGAGACCGAGATCGAGCGTCTGTCGAGCGACCGGGCCAAGACCGGCGTGGACCTGGGCGTCACCGCCACCAACCCGGTGACCGGGCAGCAGATGCCGGTATGGGCGACCGACTACGTCCTGGCCGACTACGGCACCGGAGCGGTCATGGGCGTGCCTGGCGGCGACCAGCGCGACTGGGAGTTCGCCACGGTGATGGGCTTGCCCATCATCCGCACCACCGAGCTGCCCGCCGACTTCGAGGGCGACGCCTACGCCGGTGAGGGACCGGCGATCAACTCGCCGGCAGCCGGCACCGATGCTCCGCTGGACATCAACGGGCTGTCGGTCGCCGAGGCCAAGTCGACGACCATCGAGTTCCTGGAACGGGAGGGTCTGGGCCGCGGCACCGTCAACTTCCGCCTGCGCGACTGGCTGCTGTCGCGCCAGCGCTACTGGGGTGCGCCGATCCCGATCATCCACTGCCCGGTCGACGGCGAGGTGCCGGTCCCCGACGACCAGCTGCCCGTCGAGCTG
>NZ_JANPEO010000178.1:0-5658 GCF_031422975.1 Nocardioides sp.
CGAGTTCCGGATGCTGGCGGTGCACCCGGACGCACGTGGTCAGGGCGTGGGCACGGCCCTGGCCAGGCTGTGCGAGGAGCGGGCGCGCGCCCAGGGCGCCACGGCCATGGTGCTGTCGTCGCTGCGAGAGATGTCGGGGCCCACCGCATCTACGAGCGGCTCGGCTACGAGCGGTCACCGCACCGGGACTGGGAGCCCGTGCCGGGCGTCCACCTGATCGCCTACTGGATGGAGCTGACATGAGCGACGCGACCCTGAGCTTCACCGTCGCCGAGAACGACACGGCGAGGGCCGTCGGCAGCGGGTCGCTGCCGGTGCTCGGCACCCCGCGGCTGCTGGCGTGGTGCGAGGCCGCGACCTGTGCCGCCATCGAAGCCGCCCTGCCCGACGGCGGCACGAGCGTCGGCACCCGTGTCAGCCTCGAGCACCTCGCCGCGAGCCCGGTCGGCGCCGAGCTGGAGGTGACCGCCTCCACGGCGTACGTCGATGGCCGACTGCACCGATTCACGGTCTCTGCGCGCCACGTGCGCGACGGCCGCGTCGTCGCCGCCGGCGAGGTCACCCGGGTCGTCGTGGACGCCGAGCGGTTCATGTCACGGGTCTGAGACACGGCTGACGACCCGGCTGACGACCCGGAAATGCAGCGAACCCCCGGCCACCTCGTTCAGTGGGCCGGGGGTCTGCATGGAATGCGCTCAGGCGTTGGGGCGCTTGCCGTGGTTCGCCTTCTTCTTCTTGCGAGCGCGGCGCTTGCGTCCGGTCTTGCCCATGATGTTCCTCCAGAGATTGATAGCCCTGCTCGTTGCCCGTGACAGGGCTGAGGGTCATCCTCTCAAATGTCGGGCACGGGGGCGAATTCAGCCCTCGCTGATGCGGATCTGCACCTCGCGGATCTGGATCCGCACGCGCTCACGCAGGCCGTCGGGGGCCGACTCCGAGCAGGAACGGGCCACGATCTGCTTGACCGTGCGCTGCAGGTCGTACTTCTCCAGGCAGGGACCGCACTCCTCGAGGTGCACCCGCACTTCGGAGCAGTCGGCCTCGTCGAGCTCGTTGTCGAGGAAGAACACGATGCGCTCGAGGTAGTCCGAGCAGTCGTCGTGGTCGGGGCTGTGCTGGCTCATCGCTTCGCCTCCGTCGCACCGCTGGGGAGCAGGTCGTTGGCACGGACGTGGTCGGAGAGCATGTCGCGCAGCTGGCGGCGGCCGCGGTGCAGTCGGGACATGACGGTGCCGATGGGGGTGTTCATGATCTCGGCTATCTCCTTGTACGGGAAGCCTTCGACGTCTGCGAGGTAGACCGCCAGACGGAACTCCTCGGGCAGCCGCTGCAGCGCGTCCTTGACCTCGGAGTCGGGAAGGTGCTCGAGGGCCTCCATCTCGGCGGACTTCAGGCCGGTGGAGCTGTGCGACTCCGCCCGGGCCAGCTGCCAGTCCTCCACGTCCTCGGCCATCGACTGCTGCGGCTGGCGCTGCTTCTTGCGATAGGTGTTGATGTAGGTGTTGGTGAGGATGCGGTAGAGCCACGCCTTGAGGTTGGTGCCCGGCTTGAACTGGTGGAACGCGGAGTAGGCCTTGGCAAAGGTCTCCTGCACCAGGTCCTCGGCGTCTGCCGGGTTGCGGGTCATGCGCATCGCGGCGCCGTACAGCTGGTCGAGGAACGGCAGGGCGTCGCGCTCGAATCGCGCCGAGCGCTCGTCGGCGGTCTCGGTCGCGAGCAGGTCGTCGGAGAGAGATTCAGTCATCGTCTTCCACACTACCGCCGCGTCGGCGTCGCCCATGTCGAGAGGGCGGGGTCGGGTTGCAAGCACGTGGATCTCAACGCGACTCCTGCGTGCTTGATTCCCTCCGGTGCCGAAGTTGCTGTCCGGCGATGTCAGCTCGAGCCGGCGATGCCGCGGATCAACCACTCCAGCGTCGACTCCACGACGATGCCGAGCGCCTCCGCCTGCGACACCACGGCCCGCTTGGGCACCACGAGCCCGTGGTCCGCCTCGGGGATGACCGTCATGTCGAGGCCGATGACATCGGTGGGGAACTCGTCGGGGCGGCCCATCGGGTCGCGCTCCCCCTGCACGACCAGCATCGGCAGGCCGGCACGTCGCAGCTCTGCCACGCGGGTCTTCTCCGGCCTGCCGGGGGGATGCAGCGGGAAGGACAGGGCGAGTACGCCGCGGGCACCCAGCCCCTTGGCGCAGCGTGCACCGGAGCGGGCGCCGGCGGATCGACCGCCGACGACGAGCGGCGTCTGCGTGCGCAGCGAGTTCGCGGCGGCGATCAGGCCGGCGTCCAGGGTGGGCGGCGAGGTTGCGACCTTGCGACCCGCCACGTGCCAGGGCTGCTCGAAGAGCATCACGCTGACACCGTGGCCCGGAAGGGCCCCCGCCAGTGCCACCAGGTCGGGGGCGTCCACGCCGCGCCCCGCCCCGTGGCTGAGCAGCAGGGTCGCGATGGGGCTCTTCGCCCGCCGGACGTGGAGTCGGCCTTCGCCGTACGCCGTCGCGATGGTGCGCATCTCGGCCTTCATCATGAGAGGGCGTCCTCCAGTGGAAGCGGCTCGACGAGCTCGGGTCCGTTGTTGCGCACGTTGCTCACCAGCGGGGCGACGGGGTAGGCGACGAGATTGCCGGGCGCGGCCGGGACGAGCAGCGACAGCTCGCCGCCGTGGCGCGGATCGAGCCAGTCCGCCCACCGGTCGCGCTCGACCATCAGGGGCATCCGGTCGTGGATGTGACCGAGCGAGTCCTCGGCCTGGGTCGTGAGCACGGTGCAGGTCCACCGGAACCGGTCAGGATCGTCGTCGGCGAGGTGCTGGTCACGCCAGATCTCGTACAGCCCGGCCATCGCCAGCACGCCGCCGTCTGCGGGCCGGATGAAGTAGGGCTGCTTCACGGGCTTGCCCTTGGCGTTGGTCTGCGAGGTGGGGTACCACTCGTAGTAGCCGTCGGCGGGGAGCAGGCACCGTCGGACGGCGAAGGCCCGCTTGAAGGCTGGCTTCTCGGCGACCGTCTCCATCCGCGCGTTGATCATCCGGTTGCCGATGCTGGGGTCCTTGGCCCACGACGGGACCAGGCCCCACGTGAGCACACGGAGCTGACGCTGGGGCGGCTCGGCGCCGTCCTGTGGTGACGCCGGCGGCCGCGCTCCCCTTTCGAGCACCGCGTAGACCTCCTTGGTGGGGGCGACGTTGTAGTCGGCGGCCAGGGGCGCGGGCGTGCGGTCGTCGACGACCTCGAACTCTTCGATCAGGTCCTCGGGGCGTCGGGACGAGGCATAGCGGCCGCACATGCCAACAGCCTAGTGACGCTGCGGCGCCGGATCAGCGCGCCAGGTCGTCGAGCAGCAGAGCGGCGTTCACGTCGTCGACCGGCAGGCCTTCGATCCACACTCTCGCGGTCGGGGTGTGGTCCACGACATCCTCGAGCAGCCTCCGCAGCAGGCGGACCCGATCTCCCAGTCGCCCGTCGCGCTCGACGAGCGCCGCCACCCGACGGCTGCCCACGCGGCCGACGGTCTCGCCCAGGACGAAGACGGTGCGCACGCACTGGCCCGCCCGAGCGAGTCGCATCGAGTGGACCAGGCGGTAGGCCCCGTCGCTGCCGTCCGCCGCCGGGACCGGTGGGAGGGGCAGCTCGCACACGACCATGGCCCAGTCTTCGTGCACCCGATCGGAGCGGAGATAGAGCTCGGTGAGCCGACTGCGGACGTGCACGAGACTGGAGAGTCCGGTCATCGGGTCGGCGCAGGAGAGCTGGTGGACGTAGGCCAGGGTCTCGTCGCTCCAGGCGGCCAGCAGCGCCGACGTCGCGTCGAACGACGGGTCTGACCCGCGGACCTCGAGCCAGGTGGCGCGAAGCCCGCCGAGGGCGTCCTCGAGCGACGCCCCGTCGGCGCCCAGCATCCGCCCGACCACCGAGCAGACGCCGTGCGGATCCTCGCCTGACGCCAACGTCTCGGCCACCGCCTCGAACCGGCTCGGCGGCACCGACTGTGGCCCGGTGGCGGCGGGGGTGACGGTGCTCGGGACAACCGTGGGGCGCCTCCCCACCTTGGTGAACATCCCCACGCGTGCCCCCCGCCCTCGGTCTCCGACCGGGTGGAACGTGATCGAGCGGTGTGTATGACGCCACGCGAAAGCAAATTCTTTTCTGGGGAAGCTCAGCCGAACCCCCACCGTGGAAGGTCGCCCAGCCCTAGAGTGGATCCACCTTTCACGGCCTCCTCTCCCCCCGACGAACGCCGAGTTCCCATGAGCACCACCACCCTTGTTGACACCCGCGGCGACGCCGACCTGATCTCGGCTGTCCGCGGCGGCGACGTCGAGGCGTACGGCGTCCTGTTCGAGCGGCACGTCGACGCCGCCAGGCGACTGGCGCGCCAGCTCGCGTCCGCCGGCGACAGCGACGACCTCGTGTCCGAGGCGTTCGTCAAGGTGCTGGCGGTGCTCCAACGCGGCGGCGGCCCCGACGTCGCCTTCCGCGCCTATCTCCTGACGGCCGTACGCCGCCTCCGGGTCGACCGGATCCGGGCGAACTCCAAGCTGCACACCACCGACGACGTGGAGATGTTCGATCCGGGCGTGCCCTTCCGCGACACCCCCGTCGAGGGCTTCGAGAACGCCGCCGCGGCACGTGCGTTCGCCTCGCTGCCGGAGCGCTGGCAGCTCGTGCTGTGGCACACCGAGGTCGAGGAGCAGAAGCCGGTCGACATCGCGCCCCTGCTCGGGATGACCCCCAACTCGGTGTCCGCGCTGGCCTACCGAGCCCGCGAGGGCCTGCGGCAGGCCTTCCTGAACGAGCACGTGGCCGAGATCGAGGGCGACACCTGTCGCTGGACCCGCGACCACCTCGGCCCCTACATCCGAGGCGGCCTCGCCAAGCGGGACAGCGCCAAGGTCGAGGGCCACCTCGAGGAGTGCCGGCCGTGCGCCGCGATCTACCTCGAGCTCGTCGACATCAACTCCAACCTCGGTGCGATCATCGGCCCGCTGGTCCTCGGCAGCGCCGCCGGGGCCTACCTGGCCGCTGCGTCGGCCGCCGCCGGCGTCTCGGCCGGCGGTGCGCTCGTCGCCCTGCTCGACCGGGGCAAGGACCTGGTGGCGGCCCATGCACCGGTCGCCGCCGTCGGTGCCGTGGCGAGCATCGCGGCGATCGCCGCACTGGCCTTCGCGACCCTTCATGACCCGCCCGGCGGGGTCGCCGGTCCCGACCGGGCCGGCGCCGGCGTCACGGCCCCGCGTGTCCCCGGACAGCCGGGCACGTCGTCCTCGTCGCCCTCGTCGTCGGCCGGCTCGACGGGGCCGGCCGCGGATCGGCGTTCGGCGGGCGCGGACGACACGACGGACACCGCCCCGACCACGGCTGCACCGGTCCCGACCGGCGTGCCGAGCACGACCGCGACCCCCAGCAGCACGGCCTCCTCGAACCCGACCCAGACGCCCACGTCGGACCCGACGACCCAGCCGACCTCCCAGCCGACCTCCCAGCCCACTGGGCAGCCGACGTCGAAGCCGACCCCGACGTCCGCGACCTCGACCGTCAGCCCGACGACCAGACCGACCGAGGCCGCAACGCCCACCCCGACCCCGAGGCCGACCCCCACGCCCCCCCCCACCCCCCCGCCCCCCCCCACGCCCGCGCCCCCCCCCACCCCCACCCCC
>NZ_JANPEO010000179.1:0-14075 GCF_031422975.1 Nocardioides sp.
CCGCGGCGACCGACGCGGTCTCCACGCCGAGATAGCTGAAGAGGCAGATGGCCATCGCCCCGCCGATGGCGGACAGGCTGCTGTCGCCGCTGGTGTTCCACGGCGTGAAGTTGGCCGACGAGATGAAGAACAGTCCGATGGTGGACATCAGCGCTAGCGGGATGAACTTGAGCACGGTGGTCCAGAGCTGGAAGACACCCATGTTGCGGACACCCGTGAGGTTGACCGCGGCCGGGACCCAGAGGCCCACCAGGGCGATCAGGATCGACCAACCGACACGGCCTCCCTCGTTGACGAAGGTCTCGACGTAGTAGACCCAGCCCACGGCGATCGCCGCGTTGCCGGCCCAGGCGGTGATCCAGTAGGACCAGGCGTTGCTGAACCCGAGGCCGTTGCCGAAGGCCGCGCGGGCATACGCGTACGGCCCACCGTCTGCGGGGAGCCGTCGGGACATGACGGCGAACATCATCGCCAGGGCGATCGCGCCCACCGTGGCGATCCCCATCGCGGCCAGGCTGATCGGCCCGTACGACGCGATCGCGTAGGGAAGACTGAAGATCCCCACGCCGATGATGCTGCCCATGACCAGCGCGGTCGACTGGGGAAGCCCCAGTCGCGCCGCCTGGTCTGCCGGCGTCGTCGCCGTCCGGTCCTGCACGTGCGACATGACATCTCCTTCGGCGGAGGCGGGCGCTCCGTCCAGGCTCATCACGCAACCAGCCGCGCCCCCTCCACGATCAGGGTCGAACGTCCCGCGGCAGGCGAAGAAGGTCATCCATGCCGAGGCATGCAGGGCGCCCCTCAGCCTTGCTCAGCCCGTGTCGTTCACCTCGTACGGCCCGTACGGGGGCAGGGACAACCCTCCCGTCAGTCCCCGAGTCCACGGCGCTCGGCCCACAGGGCCGCCTGGGTGCGGTCCGAGACGCCGATCCGGGCGAACACGGAGGTCAGGTGCGCCTTCACCGTTCGCTCCGAGATGCCGAGTCGGCGGGCGATCTGCTTGTTGGGCAGTCCGCTTCGCACCAGTGCGAGCACCTCGGTCTCGCGCGGGGTGAGCTCCACGTCGCTCGGGGTCGAGTGGCGCGCCCCGAGCAACTGCCGAGCTGCCCGAGGATGCAGTGGCGACTCGCCGCGGCTGACCGCGCGCACTCCCTCGATGACGTCCTCGGGGTCGGCGTCCTTGAGCAGGTAGCCCACGGCTCCAGCGTCCAGCGCGGCGACGATCCGGTCCGCGTCGGAGAAGGACGTGAGCACGAGCACGTCGGTGCCGCCCTCCTCGACGATCTGCCGGGTTGCGGTCACGCCGTCGGTGCCGGGCATCTGCAAGTCCATCAGCACGACGTCGGGATGCGTGCGGCGTACGACCTCGAGGGCCGCGTCCCCATCGGCAGCCGTGCCGACGACGTCGATGTCAACCTCACTCGAGAGCAACTTCGCCAGGCCGCTGCGCATGACCGCGTGGTCATCGACCAGCACCACCTTGATCGTCATGCGCGCGTCTCCAGTCGGATCGTGGTCCCGTTGCCCGGCACCGAGGTGATCGTCAACACTCCACCCTGGTCGCGGACGAGGCTCTCGAGGCCCCGTAGACCGTAGTGTGCCGCGCCGCTGACTGCGGCGGGGTCGAAGCCCACGCCGTCGTCGGTCACGCTCAGCACGAGCGACCTGCCGACGCGACGCAGGTCGAGCGTCATCGTGGCCGCCCGAGCGTGGCGCAGGGTGTTGCGCACCGCCTCCTGCGCGACCCGCCAGACCAGTTCGGCGTCCTCCTGGCGCAGCTGCTCCAGCGCCGCCACGTCAACGACGACCTGCACGCCAGCTGCGGCGGCGGGTGCGCACAGGTCCTCCAGGGCTGCGGGGAGCGTGGCAGCGTTGAGGTCCGGTGGGTGGATCTCCACGAGCAGGGAGCGAAGTGCGCGCAGGCCGCGCCGCAGCGACTGGGACGTGTCGAGCAGGGAGTCGCGGATCGGGCCGTCGACCTCGCGGGCCAGCGCGGCGATCGTGAACGCGGAGCCGGCCAGGTCCTGCACGACGCCGTCGTGGAGGTCGCGCGCGATCCGGCGTCGTTCCGACGCCGATACGCTCGCCGAGCTCCGCAACAACCGTTCGCGGTCGGCTGCCGTACGCCGTACCCGGCCCGTCAGCACCCACAGCAGCGCGGTGGCGACCCCGACGACCAGCGCGAGCGCCCCCAGCGTGATCTGCTGGAACGGCGCGATGACCTGGGACTGGCGCGCCCGGATGCGTGCCAGCGTGAAGTAGGCCTCGAACAGCAGTGGCTGCCCCTCGGGCGTGACCACCTGCGTATAGACCTCGACCAGCTCAGGCCCGCCCCGCTCGTAACGGTTCTCCGGGTTCTCGAGCTCGGACACCTCTGCGTCCGACCCCCCATGGTTGAGGATCTCCAGCTCCTCGTCGTCAAGCGAGAAGGTCTCGCCGATCAGTCGCACGTCGTCGGAGTAGACGATCGTGCCGTCGGCCGCCCACATCTTGATCCGGCGCACGTCGCCGACGAGCAACCGCTCCAGGGCAATCCGGTCGAAACGGTCCACCGCGCCGGGCTTGCCGTCCGCCAGCCCGGGCGGGATCGCCGGCTCGGCGACCGAGCGGGCGAGCAGGCGGGTCGTCGCGCCTGCGTCCATGAGTGCCTCGTCGTTGGCGGCCCGGGTGGTCAGCACTCGGGCGCCCACGACGATGGCGACCAGCGCCAGCATCCCCACGGCGAGGAAGAGCACCATCGGGCTCTTGAGCACGAGCCATGGACGTCCGGGCATGGTGGCCACAGTACGAGGCGAGCGCGCGCGTCGGGAGGCACCACGGGTTCAGTAGCTGACGATGGCGACACACACGGCTCGGCGGTGGGTGGCCCGGAACCGGAACGTGTCCGTGCCCGGAGCGTCGACAGTCGAGCGCTTCACTTCCCAGGACCCGCTGGGGCCACTGGTCCACGACGTGCCCAGGGCCGAGAAGCTGCCATTGTGGCTGAGCACCCAGCCCCACCGCTGACCGCTCCGGTTGCTGTCGATCTCGGCCTCGACCTGGATGCGGCCGTCGTCGGGCTTGGCCTTCACCTTCCACGACATGGCGTTGCCGCAGCTCCCCCTGCGTTCGACATCGTCGTCGTCGGCATGGGCGGTGCCGACGAACACGACGGGCGCTGCGGTGACCGCCACGAGCGCGGCGGCCAGGCGGATGAACACGAACTTCACGATTCCCCCCTCAGGTGCGAGAGGTTCCAGCATCGGGTCTGTCGCGGGCCGTGCGCCATCGTCCGGTGGTACTACGACCACACGGTTGTCACTCGAGCGTGAACGCCACCTTCCGCGACGCCACGTCGGCAGTGGTGAGCTTCACGGTCACGTCCTGCCCGACCGGCAGGGGACCGGAGCCGGAGACCACCGCCTCGATGGCCGGATCCGAGATCGTCACCTCGCCGCGACGGTCGTCCCTCTCGTCGGCCTCCACGATGACTCCCGGGAACGACTCCCCCAGCCGCGGCGCCAGGACGGCGGCCTCGACCAGGTTGAGGACGGCGTTCTCGTACTGGTTGGCGCGACGGCCGGACTCGCGCATCGTGTCGGGCAGGTCGTCGAGCCTGGTCAGCACCCAGTCGGGCACGTCCTCGCCGGCGCAGAGGGCAACGCAGATCTCGAGGGCGTAGCGGTCGACGAGGCGGCGCAACGGCGCCGTGACATGGGCGTACTCCGAGGCGAGCGCCGAGTGCTGGGCCTGCTCGGGCAGCTCGCCGTTGAAGCCGACGTAGCCGCTGCCCCGCAGCAGCCGCGTGCAGGCGACCACCATCGCCGCGTGGTTGGCCAACGAGGCGTCGAGGGAGCGGATGAAGTCGGGATACAGCACTTCGGCGGGCCACTCGATCTTCAGCGCCCGGGCCGTGCGGTGCAGTCGCTGGATGTCGCGGGGGTCCACCGGAGGCAGGGTGCGGAGCAGTCCGACGCGGGCGTAGACCATGAGCGACGCGGCGGCAAACCCGGTCAGCAGCGAGATCTGAGCGTTCCAGCCCTCGACGGGCAGCATCGTGCGGAACTCAAGGCGCCACTTGCCTTCCTCGTCGACGATCTCCTGTTCCGGCAACGGCAGCGAGACGCCGCCGCGGGCTGCCTCGCGGGCCAGGCGGAGCTCGCCGAGCTCGCGCAGGATCGTGAACATCTCGTCAGCGGTGCCGGCGTCGAGGTCGGCCTGCACTGCGGCGTACGACAGCTTGGCGCGCGACTTCACCAGCGCCCGCTCGAGGGTCACGTCAGTGCCCTCACCGGACGAGTCGACGTTGATGCGCCACACAAGCGCCGGCCGGACCTGGTCCGGCAGCAGCGAGCCCGCTGCCTCCGAGATCGCCTTCGGGTGCAACGGCACCTTGGAGTCGGCGCCGTAGAGCGTCTCGCCGCGGCGGTTGGCCTCGACGTCGATCGGGTCCCCGGGCGTGATGAACGCCGACAGGTCGGCGATCGCGTAGTGCACCACGAAGCCGTCTGCGGCGCGCTCGAGGTACATCGCCTGGTCGAGGTCCATGGCCGACTCCGGGTCGAGGGTCACGAACGGCAGATCGGTCAGGTCGAGGTCCGGGAGCCGCGGGTTCGCGGCCGCCTCGGCGGCCGCCTTCTCGACGTCCGCGGGAAACTCCGCGGACACCTTCATCTCGGCCTGGATGACGTCGATGCCCGTGCGGAGGGTGCCGCTGGACACGGCCCCGGAGTCGGTGGGGCGGACGGTGATCACGCGGGAGCTGGCCATGACCGCACCCTAGCCAAACGGCGCTGCGAGTCCGACCCATACTCTTGCGCGCGTGCTGATCCTGCTGCCGCCCAGTGAGGGCAAGTCCGCTCCCCTGCGCGGCCGCCCGCTCGATCCGGGCAGCCTGTCGGCACCAGGGCTCGCTGCCACGCGAGAGCGCGTCATCGATGCCCTGATCGGCCTCGCCACCCGACCCGACGCGGCTGCGGTCCTCGGCCTGGGGGCCACGCAGGCTGATCTCGTCGCTCTCAACGCCCGCCTCCGCACGGCCCCGACCGCACGCGCCGACGCCGTCTACACCGGTGTCCTCTACGACGCCCTGGGCTTCGACACACTCCCGAGCGCGGCCAGGCGCCGGGCCACCAGCCGGGTCGCGATCACGAGCTCGGTCTTCGGCCTCGTCCGTCCGGCGGACCGCATCCCTGCCTACCGACTCTCCGGCGACGTCTCGCTCCCCGGGCTGGGCCCGGTCGCCGGCCTGTGGCGCGAGTCCCTGGGTCAGGCCGTGGAGGAGGCAGTCGGCGCCGGCCTGCTGGTGGACCTGCGCTCGACGATGTACGCCGCCTTCTGGCGACCTCCGCCGACCAGCCCGATCCGGGTGGCGACCGTGCGAGTGCTCCACGAGGTCTCGGGAGTGCGCAAGGTGGTGAGCCACTTCAACAAGGCCACGAAGGGGCGGATCGTCCGCGACCTGCTGGAGAACGGTGCGAACCCGCGCACGCCCCGGGCACTGGCCCAGGCTCTCGGCGACCTCGGCTGGCAGACGGAGCTCGGCGAGACGACACCGCGAGGGACCCAGCTCGACGTGGTCGTGCGCGAGGTCTGAGCCTCAGCTCAGAGCCCGGACTCCGGCGTGCGGACCAGAATTCGCTGGCACTCCTCGCACCGGACGACCTGGTCGGCGGCAGCCGCGCGGATGACCCCGAGCTCGGCGGCGTCGATGGTGAGCTGACAACCGCCGCACTGGCGTGCGCGCAGGGCAGCCGCACCGACGCCGCCCTTGTGGACCCGCAGTCGCTCGTAGAGCGCCAGCAGGTCCTCGGGCAGACCCTCGATCGCGGCCGCCCGGGCCACCTCGGACTCGGCCAGCGAGGCGTCGATCTCGACCCACCTGGCGTCGCGGACAGCCGCCAGCTCGGCGATCTGGTCATCGGTCTCGGCCAGCTGCGCGGCGAGCGTGTCCGCCGTGCGCTGTGCCTCTTCGAGCTGCTCCATGATCTCGAGCTCGGTGTCCTCCAGCGAGCCGATCCGGCGCTCCAGCGACTCCAGCTCGTGCTGCATGCGCTCGAGGTCCTTGGGGTTGGAGATCAGCCCCTGGTCCATGCGGTCGCGGTCGCGGGTGCGCCGCACCTTGACCTGCTCCACGTCGGCATCGGCCTTCTTCTGCTCGACCGTGAGGTCCTCGACCACGATCCGTGCGTCGCGCAGCCGGTCGTCGACGTCACCGCGACCGGTCTCCAGCTCGGTGATGCGCACGATCTCGGCCAGGGAGGCGCGCTGATGGCGCAAGAGGTCGGCTTGCGAGTCGAGCTCCTGCACCGCGAGGAGCTGCTGCTGGGCGGACGGGTCGGCCTTCAAGACGTGGGGCTCCTCGGGTCAGGCTTCATCAGACAGGGGGTGATCAGACAGGGGGTGATCAGACACGGAACTGCCAGGGATCTGTGCATCGCGTGCTGACGCGAGTGCCCACCGTATCGCCCATCACGGCGCGGAGCTTCGCCTCCACCACCGGCAACCAGGTCCACTCGGCCGCCCAGTGCGCCACGTCGACCAGCCCCGGGCCACCGAACTCGACGAACTCACCTGCGCGATGGTGCCTCAGGTCGCTGGTCACATAGGCGTCCACGTCGGCCGACGACGCCAGTTCGTCGAGGAGGAAGTCACCCGCCCCTCCGCAGACCGCCACCCGGCGTACGACCCGATCCGGGTCGCCCGCGACCCGCACCCCCTGCGCCGTCGAAGGTAGAGCGGTCGCGACCTGTGCGGCGAAGTCGCGCAGCGACATCTCAGGCACGGTGCCGATGCGGCCGGTGCCGGTGGGCGACGTCCCCGTCTGGGCGAGCTCGATGACGTCGAACGCCGCCTCCTCGTAGGGATGTGCGGCCAGGAGTGCACGCACGACGTCGGCGCGGCGGGACCGCGGCAGCACCGTCTCCACCCGTGTCTCGAGCACGACCTCCAACGAGCCGACGTCCCCGATCACCGGAGCGGCGCCGTCGAGCGGCCGGAAGCGGCCCTCGCCCGGAGTGGAGAAGGTGCACGAGTCGTAGTCGCCGATGGCGCCGGCACCAGCCGCCGCGAGCGCGGCGCGCACCGACTCGGCGTGCTCGCGCGGAACGAACGTGACGACCTTGTCGAGCGGCGTTCCCGCTGCGGGCCGGATCGGCGTCAGGTCGCGCAGACCGAGCGCGCGGGCCAGCGCCTCGGACACCCCGTCGACGGCCTGGTCCGCGTTGGTGTGCGCCGTGAGCAGCGCACAGCCCCCCTGCATCAGCGTGTGCAGGGTCCTCCCCTTCGGCGTTGTCACCGCGACCCCGTGGACAGCGCTGAGGAACAGCGGGTGGTGCACGACGAGCAGATCGGCGCCCCACTCGACCGCCTCCTGAGCGACCTCGAGAGTCGGGTCGACGGCAAACATCACCTTGGAGACATGGTCCTGCGGGTGGCCGGCGACGAGGCCCACCGCGTCCCACACGTCAGCCGTCGACGGCGGATACCAGGAGTGCAGCAGATCGACGACGTCAGCGAGCGTGGGCATGGCGTCAATCTAGCCAGCCTCGACTCTCACATCCGTTGCCCGGGCGGTGACTGAGCCACCGACTGACCCGTCACGTTCGGTTGCTGAGTCACCGCCGCGGAGTGTCCACAGGGGCATCCGGCGTACTTCGACGCGCCGGTCATCCACAGTCACGCGCCGCAGCACCTGCAGAATGCCACGCGTTGGCGTTGTCTCGCGCGCATGAAGCCGATCCCCGAGGCACTCAGGTGCGCGCCCTTCACCCGAGCCGATGCGCGGAAGCAGGGTGTCAGTTCGCGCATGCTCCAGGGCCAGAGATTCGTCCGCATCCACCCGGAGGTATGGCGGCACCGGGACCTCGTCATGACCTTTGCGATGCGCGTCGCGGCTGCCCGGCTGGCGCTGCCCGAGCAGGCAGCCCTGACCGGGATCTCGCGGCTCCATCTGCTCGGCCTCGACTTCGTCAAGTCCGACGACCTGCACTTCGTCGTCGAAGGCGATCTCCATCTGGCGCCGCCCGGCATCGTGCTGCACCGGACGGTCAAGCTGGCACCCGTTGCTGAAGGGAGTGTCACTCCCGCGGCTGCCTTCATCTCCTACTGCACGCACGCGCGAGTCATCGACGCGATCAAGGTCGGCGACTGGCTCCTCAACCAGGGCCACGCCTCGCTGACGGAGATCGCAGAGTTGTGCGACGCGGCACCGTGGCGTGACGGCGTCTCGGAGACCCGGGCGATGCTGCCTCACCTCGACGCCGGCGCGCTCTCGCTCAAGGAGTCCGAGACGCGGGCCATCCTCACCTGGGCCGGGCTCCCCCGCCCCGCGGTCAACCTGCGGCTGGTCCTGGACGGTCGGGTGGTGATCGGCGACCTCGTCTTCGAGAATCACTGCGTGATCGTCGAGTACGAAGGCTCCCAACACCAGGAGGACCGTGACCAGTACACCTCAGACGTCGAGCGCTACGCGGCAGTGCGCAACAGCGGCCACGCTTATGTGCAGGTCACCAAGGAGAAGCTGTCTCGCCCCAGGCGAGTCGTGGACGAGGTTCACCGCGTGCTGGTCGCTCGGGGCTACGGCGGGCCGCCTCCCGACCTCGGGTCTGCGTGGACGGCACTGTTTCGTCCGATCAGGAAACTGTTGGGCCGTCGTCGAGCGGTGGGTCAGCAACCGTCTGCGTCGTGACGAACGGTTGCTGGGTCACCGCCCGAAGCGGAGCAGGGAGGCGCTCAGTTGACCTGTCGGCCCTGTCCGTCCCAGTAGGGCTGGCGGAGCTTGAACTTCTGCAGCTTCCCGGTCGCCGTACGCGCCAGCTCGTCGCGGAACTCGATCGAGGTCGGCGCCTTGTAGCCGGCCGCCTTGTCCTTGCACCACGCGATCAGCTCGGCCTGGTCGGCATGCTCCCCGGGCGCCAGCACGACGAGCGCCTTGATGGTCTCGCCCCACTTCTCACTGGGCACCCCGATCACGGCCACCTCCGCCACGGCCGGGTGTGAGAACAGCACGTCCTCGACCTCGATCGAGGACACGTTCTCGCCCCCGGTGATGATCACGTCCTTCTTGCGGTCGCTGATCGTGAGATAGCCGTCGGCGCCGATCACACCGCCGTCCCCGGTGTGGAACCAGTCGTCGGCCAACGCCGTGGCCGACTCCTCCGGCTGCTCCCAGTAGCCCTCGAGCACGACGTTGGACCTCGCCAGCACCTCGCCCTCGGCATCGGTCGTGAGGCGTACGCCGAGGGCCGGGGCGCCCGCCCGCACGAGCTTGCCCGCCCGCTCCTCCGCCGAGAGGTCGTCCCATTCCGCGCGCGTGCGGTTGAACGTGAGCAGCGGCGAGGTCTCGGTGAGGCCGTAGATCTGGATGAACTCCCAGCCGAGCTCCTCCTGGACGCGCACGATCGTCCTGGTCGGCGGCGGGGCGCCCGCGCAGATGATCCGCACCGTGTCCCGGCCCGGGACCTCCCCGTCCCAGTCGGCCGCCGCTTCCAGCACCGAGGCCACCACGGCCGGCGCGGCGCACATGACGGTGACGCCGTACTTCTCGACCCGACGCAGGATCTCCGCGCCATCGACCTTGCGCAGCACCACCTGCGGGACACCCAGCCCGGTCATGGCGAAGGGCATTCCCCAGCCGTTGGCGTGGAACATCGGCAGCGTGTGCAGGTAGACGTCGCGATCGGTCACCGCTGCGTGCATGGCGAACGTCACCGCGTTGACCCAGATGTTGCGGTGCGTGATCTGCACGCCCTTGGGCCGGGCCGTGGTCCCTGAGGTGTAGTTGATGCAGGCCGTCGCGGACTCGTCGGGCTGCCACTCACGGGGCTCGACGCCCTCGGCGGCATACAGGTCGTCGTCGTTGCCGAGCACGAACTTGTGCTCGGCGGTGACGCCCGCCAGGGCCTCCTCGAGCTCGGGATCGACGTACAGCACCCGAGCGCCCGAATGCTCGATGATGTAGGAGACCTCGTCGGGGCGCAGCCGGAAGTTCACCGGCACCAGCACGCGCCCAGAGCCTGAGACGCCGAAGAACGACGTCAGCAGGCGGGCGCTGTTGTGGGAGACGACGGCGACGCGGTCGCCGACCTCGAGACCCAGCTGATCGAGCTTGGCCGCCTGGCGTCTGGCCAGCGCCGCGATCTCCGCGTAGGTCAGGTCTCCCAGGGAGGGGGCGGGCTGGTCCGGTTCGTCGACCACCCCCACCCGCTGGCCGTAGACGGCACGCGCTCGGTCAAGGAAGTCGGTCACTGAGAAGGGGACGAACATGGACCCACTCTGGCACGGCTCACCAGCCGGGTCCGGACCGCAGCCGGAGTCTGGGTGCGTCGGGACGGTTTCGAACCGCCGACCGCTCGGGTGTAAACCGAGTGCTCTACCGCTGAGCTACCGACGCGCAGGGCAACACCCTATGAAATGAGTTGAACCGCCGGCGTCTCGGGTCACCAGCGGTTCAACACTTCGAAGATTACGACGACGATCTGGGACTTGTCAGCGATTTTCGAGAATCCTTGGGGAATTTCTCGCCACTGGATCAGACCAGTGCCCTCAGCTGCGCCAGGTGCTCGTCGAGGTCGCGCCCTTCCGGGTTGGCGTTGTGCACCGCCCAGGCCAGCATCCCCTCGCGATCGATGATGTACGACGACCGCCGCGCCGTGCCCTTGACGTCGTCGAACACCTCGAACGCCTTCGCCACCTCGCCGTGGGGCCAGAAGTCCGACAACAACGCGAAGTTGAGACCCTCGGCGTCGGCGAAGGCCCGCAACGAGTAGACCGGGTCGCAGGAGATCGCCAGCACCTCGGTGTCGAAGGTCAAGAACTCGTCGAGGCGCTCTCGGATGCCCGCCATCTCACCGGTGCACACACCGGAGAAGGCGAAGGGATAGAACAAGATCACCACGGCCTTGGTGCCGCGGTAGCTGCTGAGCGTGACGTCCTGCCCGAACTGGTCACGCAGCGTGAAGTCGGGCGCGGCTCCCCCCAGCTGGAGGCCCGTCACGCCTGCTCCTCCCACGACGTGAGCTCCCGCTTGAGGATCTTGCCGGTGGCATTGCGGGGGAGCTCGGGGATGAAGACGATCTCCTTGGGCACCTTGTACCGCGCCAGGTTGGCCTTCACGTGGTCCTTGAGCTCGTCCTCGGTGACCTCGTCGCGGACCGAGACGAAGGCCCGAAGGCGCGCTCCGAACTCCGCGTCGTCAATGCCGACCGCGGCCGCCTCGACGACCGACGCATGGCCGACCAGGCAGTCCTCGACCTCCTTGGGAAAGACGTTCTCGCCGCCGGAGACGATCATCTCGTCATCGCGCCCTTCGACGTAGAGGCGACCGTGCGCGTCGAAGCGGCCCACGTCGCCACTCGACATCAGGCCGTTGATCATGGTCTTGGAGCCACCGCCGGTGTAGCCCTCGAAGAGCAGGCTGTTGCCCACGAAGATGCGGCCGGTGCCACCCGTGGAAACGGGCTGATCTGCGTCGTCGAACAGGCGCACGATGGTGTTGTGCGGAGGCTTGCCGGCCGAGGTGGGCGCCGCGCGCAGATCCTCGGGTGTCGCGATCGTCGCCCACGCCACCTCGGTCGAGCCGTAGATGTTGTAGAGGTTGTCGCCGAAGCGATCCATCCAGCTGAGCGCGAGCTCCCCCGGCAGCGCCGAGCCCGACGAGGCGACCACCTTCACGGTGGGCAGCGAGTAGCGCGACAGCACGGCCTCGTCGAGGGCCAGGATGCGTTGGAGCATCACCGGGATGACGACCAGCGACTCGCACCGGTTGTCCTCGACGACGCGCAGCACGTCCTCAGGATCGAAGCGGCGCCGCAGCACGACGGTCGAGCCGAGCAGCATGGCGAGGGCGAAGTGGGCAAAGCCCCAGGTGTGGAACAGCGGCGCCGCGATGTGCGTGCGCCATCCGAAGTGCAGCGGCATCCTCGACAGCAGGGACACGGCGGCCGAGATCCCGGCTTCGCGGCGGGGCGCCCCCTTCGGCGCGCCCGTGGTCCCCGACGTCAGGATCACGATGCGGGCGTGCCGGGTGGGGGGTACGACGTCCGCGTGGTCATGGGTGGCGATGAGCGACTCGAGGGTGGCGAGTCCCGCGTGATCGGCCCCGTCGCTCCAACCGATCACCCGCTGGGCGACCCGTGCGTCGCCGAGCACCTCGGTGAACTCCTCGTCGTGGACGACGACGGCCGGCTTCTCGCGCGCGATCACGTCCACCAGCTGTGGTCCGGCGAAGGCGGTGTTGAGGTAGAGGATGTCCGCGCCCAGCTTGGCCACCGCGATCGTGGCGTCGACGAAGCCCCGGTGGTTGCGGCACATCACCGCGACCGAGTCGCCCTCGGTCACGCCCAGCTCGGCGAGGCCGCGGGCGAGCGCGTTGCTGCGTCCGTGCAGCTCGGAGAAGGTGAGCTCGCCGAGATCATCGATGAGGCCGATCCGGTCGGGGTGCCTGACGGCGAGGGTGATGAAGCCGCCAGCGGGACCCGTGCCCCAACGGAGCACGGTGCTGCCCAGCCCCGCCAGGGCGCGTGGGCCGTAGGGCCGGATGATGCCGGAACCCCCCAGCACCTTCAAGGTCGTGGACACGTTGGCCGCGGCGTCGCTCAGCTTGCTCATGGGGATGGTTCCGAGGCGTGGTGCGACACGAGGCGCGTCACGCAGGGGTCTTCGGCGTGACCAGTCGGGTGGCCTGCCAGTCCTTGCTGACCGCAGCCGTCGTCGTCTGCGCGAGTCCCGCCACCGGGGCCGCCTCGGCGATGTCTGCTGCGTCCACCGAGTTGGGTCGCCCGATCTTGGGCGTGAGCAGCCAGATGGCGCCACCACCCACGAGGTCCGTCAGCGAGTCGACGAGGCCGTCGACGAGATCGCCGTCGTCCTCGCGCCACCAGAGGAGAACGACGTCCACGACGTTTCCGTAGTCACCGTCGACCATGTCCGCATCGATGGCGTCCTCGATCGCGACCCTGAGCTCGTCGTCGGTGTCGTTGTCCCAGCCGAGTTCCTGGATGACCATGCCGGGCGTCATGCCCAGCCGCTCTGCGGCACCTGTTGCCTGGGTAGCTCCGCCACCCATCGTCGAGCTCACGCCACGCCTCCATTCGTTGAGGGACCGCACCTGCGCACGGCTTCCATACATACTCCACTATCGCGGAAGTGTGGGTAGTCCACCGGAGTTGCCGGATCGACGCAAGCCCGTCCCGCGTGCTGGCGCCTCACGTGTGCAACTCGTCAGTAGATTTTGTCGGGCCCGGTTGCGTGACACGATGCTCCGGTGAGTGATGAGGCCAACGCCATCCAGCCCCCCGCAGCTGCTCCCGTGCCCACCGCGCGAGCCGTGATCCATGAGGGCCTGCCGACGCAGCTGCCCGACATCGATCCCGACGAGACCATGGAGTGGATCGACTCCTTCGACGCCATGCTCGACGACCGCGGACGCGAGCGCGCGCGCTACGTCATGCTTCGTCTCCTGGAGCGTGCGCGTGAGAAGCAGGTCGGCGTGCCGGCCCTGCGCAGCACCGACTACATCAACACCATCCCGCCCGAGCGCGAGCCGTGGTTCCCCGGGGACGAGGACATCGAGCGCCGCATCCGCGCCTTCATCCGGTGGAATGCCGCGGTCATGGTCTCGAGCGCCAACCGCAAGGGACTCGAGGTCGGCGGGCACATTGCGACGTACCAGTCCTCCGCCAGCCTCTACGAGGTCGGCTTCAACCACTTCTTCCGCGGCAAGGACCACCCCGGTGGTGGCGACCAGCTCTACATCCAGGGCCACGGCTCGCCGGGCATCTACGCCCGCGCCTTCCTCGAGGGCCGACTGAGCCAGGAGCAGCTGTATCGCTTCCGCCAGGAGGTCCAGCACGGCGTCGGCGCCGGCCTGCCGTCGTACCCGCACCCCCGTCTGATGCCGGACTTCTGGGAGTTCCCCACCGTCTCGATGGGCCTCACCGGCATCAACTCGATCTACCAGGCCCGGTTCAACCGCTACATGCACAACCGCAAGATCAAGGACACCTCGCAGCAGCGTGTCTGGGCCTTCATGGGCGACGGCGAGATGGCTGAGCCCGAATCGCTGGGCGCGATCCGCAACGCTGCCCGCGAGGAGC
>NZ_JANPEO010000180.1:0-3312 GCF_031422975.1 Nocardioides sp.
CACCGACTTCACGATGTCGGCCCCCGGCCCGGTGTCGACCAGCCGTGCCTGACTCATGCGCGCTCGCCGACCGGCACCAGGGCCACCGGGCAGGTGGCGTGCTCGACCACGGCCATCGCGACCGAGCCGCGGAGCAGTTGCGCCGCAGTGCCGCCGACGTGACTGCCGACCACCACGAGATTCATCCTGGCGGCCTCCTCCAACAGCCGGTCGGCGGGCAGGCCCCGCGCCAGCTCCGTGCGCACGGGCACGTCGGGATACTTCTCCTGCATCCCGCTCATGGACTCGGCGAGCAGGAGGCGTTCCTCCTCGGCGTCGCTCGATCGGACGTCGACCATGAAGGGGACCGCGACACCTGCCGTGGCGTCGTAGACCATCGAGTCGACGAACGTGTGCAGCACGGTCAGCGGAAGTCCGTGCAGGGAGGCGTGGCGGAAGGCGAACTCGAGCACTCCCAGTGACATCTCACTGCCGTCGACGCCGACGAGCACTCCGTTGCGGACGAGGCCCGGGTTGCCGGGTCGCACCACGACGACGGGGCAGGAGGCGTGTCTGGTCACGGCGACCCCCACCGATCCCAGCAGCAGCCTGCGCACCGGCCCACGACCGCGCGAGCCCACGACCACGAGGGCCGCCTGCCGCGACAACTGGAGCAGCGCCTCGCGTGGGTCGGCGACGATCAGCAGCTGGTGCACGGCCAACCCGTCCGCGCGGCGAGCGACCTCGGCCTGCGCCTCCTCCATGGTCGTCTGCCCGTCGCGGCTCTCGAGCGAGGCGGCGGCACACACGAGCGTCAGCGGACGCTTCTCGGCCACCGCCTGGTCAACTGCCCAGCCCAGCGCTGTGTGGGAGGACGCGGAGCCGTCCACTCCAACCACCACCGTGCCCGCCGGAACCCCGTGAGTGTTGATCGCCTCCATGGCCCTGTCCTCTCGTCACTGCCAGCCTGTGTCGCGAGCCAGCCGGACGTCAGGGCTCAAGGCACCCTCATGGCGGGACCAACGTCCCTGCGACGAGCCGGGATCAGGCCCTGAACCGCACGACCGACTTGCCGAGGGTCTTGCGGTCCGCCATGTCGATCAGCGCCTGACCGAAGCCTTCGAGGTCGTACGTCGCACCGATCGGTGGCTTGATGACGCCGGTCTCGATCATCGGCACCAGCTCACGCCACTGCTGCTGCATGAAGTCCTGCCGCGTCATCGCGTAGGCCCCCCAGCCCACACCGCGGACGTCGATGTTGCCCAGCAGCAACCGGTTGACCTTCACCTCGGGGATGCCCTGGCCGGCCGCGAAGCCGACGACCAGCAGGCGACCCTGCTCGGCGAGGCAGCGCAGGGAGTCGGTGAAGAGGTCGCCACCCACGACGTCGAGGACGATGTCGACCCCGCGGCCGCCGGTGAGGCCCTTGACCGCGTCGCGGAAGCCCTCGACGAGAACCGCTTCGTCCGCTCCCGCGTCGCGCGCGACCTGCGCCTTCGCGGGGGTGCTGACGACGGCGATGGTGCGGGCGCCGTACCCCTTGGCGACCTGGATCGTCGCGGTGCCGACGCCGCCCGCGGCGCCGTGCACGAGGACGGTGTCACCCTCGGCGATACCGCCGCGGTCCTTGAGCGCGAACTGTGCGGTGAGGTAGTTCATCGGCAGCGCCGCGCCCTCGTCGAAGGACATGGCGTCCGGCAGCGGGAAGGTCCAGATCTTCGGTGAGGCGACGATCTCGGCGGCGTTGCCCCAGCCGGCGACGCCGGCGACGCGCTGACCGGTCGTGAAGTCGCTGCTGCCCGGGTCGAGGACGACGCCGGCGAAGTCGACACCCAGGTTGAAGGGCGGCTCCGGCTTCATCTGGTACTCGCCGCGGCTCAGCAGCAGGTCGGGGAACGAGACGCCGACGCTGTGCACCTCCACGAGGACGTCGTGCGGGCCGGGCGTGGGGGCATCCACCTCACGCACGACGACGTCGGCGGGACCGGTGGGCGTGACGACCTGGACTGCGCGCATGGCGCCGAGCCTAGCTAGCCGCCGACCGCCTTCACCTCGCTGAGCTCGAAGTGCATCGGGTCGGTGTAGCGCCAGTCGCCGCCCCACGCGATGCCCCACGTCTTGAAGTTCGCGACCACGTCGCGGTTCATCTCCCCGACGGTGCCGCGGCCGTTGCCGGGCACGTTGAGGTCGAGCGCGAGGCCGAAGGAGTGGTTGGAGAGCGAGGTCGTGTTGGCGATGAAGCGCGGGTAGTAGCAGCCGGCGTACTCGTCGGGGTTGATCTCGCCCGCGAGCCCGCGCGACTGCACCTCCAGCAGCGCCGCCCGCAGCTGAGGGAAGAGGTCCTGGTGGCAGGTGACCGCACCGAGGATCGGCACCACCTCGGTGCGGATGTTGGCCGCCACCCACGAGGGCTCCGGGGCGATCCGGCCGCCGCCGAGGACGCGGTAGCGGTAGACGCCGACCACGCTGCCGAGGGTGCCACCGGTCGGGAGCGCGGTGAGCTGGGCGTCGGGGTCGAGCCCGAGCGTCGAGGCGATGTCGAGCATCTGCACCGACACGTCGTCGCCGACGAGGCGCTCGAGCGGCTTGCGGATCGTGGCGGGCGTGGTGCCATCCGTCGAGATCAGCAGGCCGTTGTCATCGGCCATCTCGATGTCCGCGGCCCACGCGGTGTTGACCACCATGTCGATCGTGGGGATCTGCGGGGTGTAGGCGCCGACGTGCAGCGTCGGGGAGTCGTCCTCGACGCCGAGCCGGATCGTCCCCTCCTCGTCCTGCAGCCGCCTGGCGACCGACCGGTCGATGGCCAGCTCACCCCCGGCGACCCGGTCCCAGGCCTCCTGGAAGTCGGCGACCTCGGCACGCGTGAAGTTGCGGTAGTCGCCCGGGTCGACCGCGGCGATCGTCAGCACCCGGTTCTCCAGGCTGACCTGGCCCAGGCCGATCCGCTCGGTGTGCGCCACGCCTTCCAGGCGCGAGATCTGCTTGACCAGCGCGTCGTCGAGGGGCTTGTCCCACTGCACCAGGATGTCCGCGCTCCACAGCCGGCCGTCGCGCCGGCCGGGAGGGTCGACCGCGTGTGCCGGGTCCGCCACCGGGACCGCGGGACTCGACGTCGCGGAGGACGGCTCCGGGCCCTTCTCCGTCACCGGCGAGGGCACATCGGCCGACTCCGGCTCGCTGCACGCAGCGAGCGCGAGGAGGAGGGCAGCCGTCGCCGCCAGCCCGGCCCCCCGTCGTACGCCCATGGACGAACTCTAGGCAGGGCCAGCCAGCCGGCGGGCGGGCGTCGCCGGAATCGTGAGCCACGAGACGACGCCGCCCAGGAGCAGG
>NZ_JANPEO010000181.1:0-2269 GCF_031422975.1 Nocardioides sp.
GGACGACCTAGAAGTCGAAGCCGTCGAACAGGCCGCCGATCCCGTCCCCGATGCCGCCGAACATGTCGCCGAGGCCTTCGCCCATGGCCCCGATGCCCTCACCGAGGCCGTCGAAGCCGCCGCTGAAGAGCATGCCCATGAACATCCAGTCCATCGGTCCGAAACCACCGAAATAGCCCTGCGCATAGGGCTGGTAGGCGCGACCACCCTGCCAGTAGGGCACGCGCCGCGAGCCGACCAGCACCTTGCGGATGTCGGGCTCTGCGCCGGCCCGGACCCGCTCGGCGTCGAGCTGGCAGGCCGGGACATCGCGCTGGGCGCCGCCCGGCGGCGTGTAGGCCACGTCGACGACGGACATCCCGTGCCGCGGGTCGAAGAAGCACGGCGGTCGACGCGTCGGCAGCGGCTGCCCGTCGACGCGGGCGCGCACGCACGCCATCGCGTAGCGGCCGTCCTCGAGGATCTCGGTGACGTGCCGGACGTCGTCGGGCCTGCTCATCCTGGCCGCCGCGGTCTTGGCCGACTCGTAGGCGTCCAGCGCGCGCTGGTAGTCGGCGTTCTCACCGGTGCCGAGCTCGCGTCCGGCCATGTCGATGTCCAGGTCCTGCAGCTCGACCCCGAGGGCGGTGACGTCCTCCTCGGCCAGTCGCTTGACCGGCTCGAGCTCCGCCGCGGCCCTGGCCGCCTGCCGCTTCTTCGCGGTCTGGCCGGTGAACACCGCCACCGCGACGAGCCCACCCAGCACCACGAGCAACAGCACCATCTCCATACGGGCAGCCTACGTGGGCCCTCCACGGCCGCTGGGCCGCCTGCGAGACTGGGCGCATGACAACCGACGAGCGCATCGAGGTCACCCGTCCGCTCTCCACGTCCCCGGCCGAGGTCTTCGCCCTCCTGTGCGATCCCCAGGGCCACGTCGCCATCGACGCATCCGGGATGCTGCAGAGCGCCGAGGGCGACCCGGTCGAGGCGGTGGGCGACTCCTTCGTCGTACACATGGATCGCGAGTCGCTCGGCGACTTCGACCTGGGCAAGTACGACGTCACCGTCACCATCTGCGCCTTCGAAGCAGACCGCGAGATCGCGTGGAAGGTGCTCGGCCGGGTGCGCCCCCAGATCGGTCACGTCTACGGCTACCGGATCGAGCCGGGCGACGACGGCACCAGCCTGGTCACGTCCTACTACGACTGGTCCGACATCGCGCCGGAGTGGCGCGACGCGGGCATCTTCCCGGTGATCTCCGAGAGCAACCTCAAGGCGACCCTGGGAATCCTGGACCGCACGGTCCGCCGCGGCTACCCGCTGGCCGCAGCCCGCTGAAGCCGCTGCCCCAGGTCCGCGGCCACGGCCGCCAGCTCGGGCGGCCGGACGAACTCGCACTCGATCCCGGTCATCACGCAGTGGAACGCCACGTGCTCGAGCGAGTCGGCGCTCGCCTCCAGCAGCGTCGTGGACTCGTCGATCGCGGTGAGCGTCACCCAGCGGGTGTCGATCTTGGTCGACACCTCGTCGAGGCCGGCCAGAACTCGCACTTGCGCCTGATTGCTGTACGGCGACCGGCTGATCGAGTTCTTGACGTACTCCCTCGGGTCGGGGTGATCGCGCGGCTTGAACCGCCAGGTCGAAGTGGTCACCTCACGCATCCGGTCGAGGCGGAACGTCCGCCAGTCCTCCCGGTCGACGTCCCACGCCATGAGGTACCACCGGCGGCCCGTCGCGACGAGACGGATGGGCTCGACCCAGCGCTCGGTCGCGGCACCGTCGCGGGCGTCGTAGCCGAAGCGGACACGCAGCAGGTCTCGGCAGGCCTTGGCGAGCGTGAGCAGCACGTCGCCGTCGACGAGGTCGGTGTTGGTGCTCAGCGTCTCGGTGGACTGGTGGATCGCCTTGACCTCCGAGCGCAGCCTCGGCGGCATCACCTGGTCCAGCTTGGCCAGGGTGCTCAGCGCGGCCTCGCTCGCACCCGTCACGGTGCCGCCGGCCGCGAGGCGCAGGGACACCGCGATCGCGACCGCCTCCTCGTCGTCGAGCAGCAGTGGCGGCAGGTCCTTTCCGCGCCCGAGCCGGTAGCCGCCGCCGAGCCCCTGGGTGGCCAGCACCGGATAGCCGAGCCCGCGCAGGCGCTCGACGTCGCGCCGGATGCTGCGAGTGGTGACGCCCAGCCGCTCGGCCAGCTCGGGTCCGGTCCACACCGGACGTCTCTGAAGCAGCGAGAGCAGCTGCAGGACGCGATGGGTCGTGTCGCTCATGGCGTCATCGTGGCAGACAC
>NZ_JANPEO010000182.1:0-1998 GCF_031422975.1 Nocardioides sp.
CCGACCATCCGCCACTGCATCGGCGTGAGGTCCTGCGCCTCGTCGATCAGCACGTGGGCGAACCCGTCGTCCTCGATCCGGTGGGTCGGCGGCGCCCACGCGCGACCGGAGGGGGCGTACTCCCGGTCCGCAGCGGTCGTCAGCTCCTGCAGGTCGACCCCGCCCTCGAGGACGGTAAGGGTGTCGTCGCGGTCGTGGTCGGCATCCGTCCTGAGGGGTACGTCGCCGAGCGCATAGCGCAGCTCGTCGATCAGCGGCACGTCCTCGACGCTCACACCGGACCCGGCCCACGACTTGGCGAGCAGTCGCTGCTCCTCGGGGGTGAGGATGCCGTCGGAGACGCGGTGCAGGAACTCCGGGTCGTGCAGCCACGACAGCACCGTCGGTGCGTCGAGCGGCGGCCACCAGGCGGTCGCGAAGTCGACGAAGCGCTGGTCGGAGAGGAGCTCGTCGTTGAAGAACTCGCGACCCTGCTCGCGTCCCCGCTCGCCTCGGACCTGGCGCCACAGGGCGTCGAGCAGCGCGGTGGCCACGCGCGGGAGCTGGCGGTTGCGCCGTCCCTGCGACATCAGCTGGCGGCGTACGCGACCCAACGTCACACGATCGAGCTTGAGCCGGTCGTCGCGCCAGAAGTAGTCGAAGTCGGCCGCATTGCCGGGGACCTGCTGCCGGGCCGTACGCCGCAGCACCTCCGCCATCCGGGCCGAACCCTTGATGTCGGCGACCGCGGGCTCGTCGTGCCGGGTCGCGCGGAGCCCGTCGACGACCTCGCCGAGGCTGCGCAGCGCGACGGCGGTCTCGCCGAGGCTGGGCAGGACGCGCTCGATGTAGCGCATGAAGACGCCGCTGGGGCCGACGACGAGCACGCCGCCCGACTCGTAGCGGCGGCGGTCGGAGTAGAGGAGGAAGGCCGCTCGGTGAAGTGCCACCACGGTCTTGCCGGTGCCGGGGCCCCCGGAGATCGACACGACGCCCTTGCCGGGCGCGCGGATCGCCTTGTCCTGCTCGGCCTGGATGGTGGCGACGATGGAGTGCATGGAGCGGTCGCGGGCGCGGCCGAGCTGGGCCATCAGCGCACCCTCGCCGATGATCGGCAGGTCGGTCTCGGCGGAGGTGTCGAGCAGCTCGTCCTCGACGCCGACCACGGTGCGGTGCTCGGCGCTGAGCACGCGGCGGCGGATCACGCCCTGCGGCTCGGCGGCCGTGGCCTGGTAGAACACGGACGCGGCCGGGGCACGCCAGTCGATCAGCAGGCTGTCGCGGTCGGCGTCGCGCAGGCCGATCCGGCCGATGTAGCGAGGCTCCTTGTCGACCTCGGCGACCAGGTCGAGGCGTCCGAAGACCAGACCCTCGTGCGCCGCGTCGAGCTGGGCGATCCGCTTCGCCGCCTGGAAGACCATCGCGTCGCGCTCGACGAGGCCGCCCTCGTGCTCGAGCTTGCCGCGTTCGTGTCCCTCCTTGGCCAGCTGCTGCGCGTTGCGGGCGCTGGCCTCGAGCTGGACGTACACGCGATCGACGTACTCCTGCTCGACCGCGATCTCCCGAGTCTCGAGCTGATCACTCACTCGGCCACTCCCCCATGCTGTTCTTGGCGCGTCGGTCCGTGCCGTTCGACAAAACGACAGAAGATCAAGACTACCGACTCGATCCACGCAGCGGACGGCGGATTCGCGGACTCGTCATCGCTGTCCCTCCTCGGCCCGACTGGCGGCGGGCGACAGGGGCCCGAGCAACGGAAGGGGCCGGCTCCGCTCAACTGGCGGCGTACGACCGGCCACCGACCGATTTCCAGGTCGGCCGCCGCCACTTGGTCGCGACCGCGGCCCGCGACATGTCGGCCGCCGCCGGTCGGCGGGCAGGAGGAGGGCGCGCCGGCTACTTCTTCCGGCTGAGGAACGCCGTCATCGCCTCGCGGGCCTCGTCAGAGGCGAAGAGGTGGGCGCTGAGAGCCGCCAGCTCGCCACCCCGGGCGTCGATGCGCGCGAGCAGGTCGGCGTT
>NZ_JANPEO010000183.1:0-9716 GCF_031422975.1 Nocardioides sp.
CGTGCGGGGTCCAGACCGGGTGTCGCAGGCCGGGCACCCGCGTGCGCACGCCGGCAACGGCGGAGACCAGGGTGGAGTCCGGCTCGACGAGGTGGGCCACCGTGACGCGAGCGCCCGCGCCGAAGAGCACGAGCCCGCGGACGACGAGGGTGCTCGGCAGCCGGATCGTCGCGGTGGCCACGTCGGCCAGTTCCGGATCCAGCTCCTGGGCCGCGACCAGCGTGACGTGCGGGGCGTTGGTCATGGACCTGTGGTCGGCCTGCGACGGCAGGCCGGCTGCCCGCAGCGCCTCCCACTGCACCAGCACGGCCGCTTCGCTCGCGGTGTCGAAGCTCAGCTCGAGGGCGAAGTCAGGCACATCGGCAGGCTACCGAGCGGCGATCAACCGCTCGCACTCCTCGATCAACCGCCGCCGCAGCGGGGCGCCGCGCTCCGCGAAGGCCCGCTGCTCGCGCACGTAGGTCGCCTTCCCGTCCGGCGTCTCGATCGCGATCGCCTCGAAGCCCAGATCGGCGAGGTCGTACGGCGCAGCGCGCATGTCCATCACGCGGATGTCGCGCGCCAGCTCGAAGCAGTCGGCAACCAGGTCGCTGCTGATCATCGGTGTCAACCGGAAGGCGTGCTTGTAGAGATCCATCCCGGCGTGGAGGCAGCCCGGCTGCTCGAACGCGGGCCGGTCGTCGCGCGCGGGTTGCAGCACGTTGAGCCCGCGCGCCGACGGCGTGAAGAAGCGGAACGCATCGAAGTGGGAGCACTTGACCTGGTGTGCCTCGACGACCTCGTCGGTGCCGTCCGAGCCGAGTCGCAGGGGCCAGTCGTTGTGCCGGAGCTCGTCGGGGGACTGGCGGTAGACCATCGCCCACTCGTGCAGCCCGAAGCAGCCGGTGTGCGCGGGTCGCGCCTCGGTCGCGCGCAGCAGGTTGAGGAGGCCGCGCGTGAACTGCGCCTGCGAGGCGACGTACTCCCGGCTGACCGCTCCGCCGGTGTACCCCTTGAGCCCGGCGTACTCCCGGGCGTCGGCCAGCACGGCGCCGTACCCCGGATGCCAGCGCCGCAGCTGGGCCGGTCGCTGGGAGTAGTAGGTGAACAGGAAGTCGTGCACGGGGTGCGAGACCTTCGCCCCGCGGCGCGCGAGGTGCGGCTCGATGAACAAGTCGACCCGGGCGGCGTGCGCGGCCGCGCGGGCCTGCCACGTCGCCCGGTCGAGCACGGTGTTCTCCACCGGCACAGGGTATGCAGTGCCGGTGACACGATGCGGATCGTGGGTCTCGCCCTCACCGCGATCCGACTCCTCGCCCCCGGGAACCGACGCTGCCACACTGGAGATCGACGACGGGAGACGAGATGCCGGCCACGACCGATCAACCAGCCCTCGACCGGGCGCACGCCCTCGTGCTGACCTGGCTCGCATCGTTGGAGGAGCGAGGTGTCCCGCCGACCGCGTCCGTGGCAGAAGTGGTGGCGAGACTCGGCGCGGAGCTCCCGGACGGGTCGACGAGCCCCGAAGACGTCATCACCCACCTGGCCGCCGCCTGTGAGCCGGGGCTGACGGCGATGCCGTCGGGTCGCTTCTTCGGCTTCGTCATCGGCGGCACCCACCCCGCGGCGCTCGCCGCGGACTGGCTGGTCAGCGCGTGGGACCAGAACTGCGGGCTGCGCGCCATCACGCCTGCGCACTCGGCGGTCGAGGAGGTCGCCGAGGCGTGGTTGCTCGACCTGCTCGACCTGCCGCCCGAGAGCGCGGTCGGCTTCGTCACCGGGGGCACGATGGCCAACTTCACCTGCCTGGCCGCCGGCCGCGACGAGGTGCTGCGTCGTGCGGGTTGGGACGCGTCGATCCAGGGGCTGGTCGGGTCGCCGGGGGTGCGGGTGCTGGTGGGTGCGGAGCGTCACGACACCGTCGACCTGGCCCTGCGCTATCTCGGCCTGGGTCTGCCGGAAGCGGTCCCGGCCGACGCCCAGGGGCGCATCGATCCCGCCGCGTTGCGCGCCGCCCTGGAGCAGTCCGACAACCGCCCCGTGATGGTGGTGCTCCAGGCCGGGAACGTCCACTCGGGCGCGTTCGACCCGTTCAACGAGGCCATCGAGGTGGCCCGGGCGTACGGCGCGTGGGTGCACGTCGATGGCGCATTCGGCCTGTTCGCCGGGGCATCACCCACACGACGCCACCTCGTCGAAGGTGTCGAGGCCGCCGACTCCTGGGCCACCGACGCCCACAAGACGCTCAACGTCCCCTACGACTGCGGGCTTGCCATCGTGCGCGATCGGGCGGCACTGCGTGCGGCCGTGGGAATGCACGGTGACTACCTGATCCACGACGCGGCCGGCGAACCCTTCGACAAGGTGCCCGAGATCAGCCGTCGGGGGCGGGCCTTCACCGTCTGGGCCGTACTTCGAGCCCTCGGTCGTGACGGCGTGGCCGAGCTGGTCGACCGGTTCTGCGACCACGCCGCTGAGATGGCCCGGGGGATCGCCGAGATCGACGGCGCCGAGGTGCTCAACGACGTCGCCTTCACGCAGGTCTGCGCCAGCTTCGGCAGCGACGACGAGACCCGCGCCGTCGTCGAGGGCATGTTGGCCGACGGCACCGCGTGGATGACCGGATCGCGATGGCACGACCGGGCCGTGCTCAGGGTCTCGGTCAGCAACTGGTCGACCAGTGAGGCGGACGTGGCGCGAAGCCTCGCCGCCCTGCGGACGGTGGCGGCCGGACGGGGCCGGTGACCGGCGCTTCCCACACGGATGTCGGCGGCGGCGCATAGGGTTCGCATTTCGGCGTCGAATCTCGGAGGTGCGAATGGAGCTGGACGCGCTCGTGCGTGAGCTCCACACCCTGCGAGAGGGCGCTGGGCAGCCCTCGTTCGGTGACATCGCCATCGGTGTCAGCCGCGTCCGCCGCGAGCGGGGGCTGGCTCCCGAGGGCGCCCGCGTGGGCCGCACGACGGTCTACGACGCCTTCCGGGTCGGACGGCGGCGACTGGACGCAGAGCTGGTCGCCGACATCGTCCGCGCGCTCGGTGGCACGCCAACCGACGCGGAGCGCATGGCAGGACGGTGTCTGGCCGTCCAGGCGGCCCGCATGTCAGCGCCGGTGGACGTGCTGATGGATCCACCGCCCGCCACGATGGGCAGACGCGCTCTGGTCGCGATCATCTTCGGCTGCGTGCTCATCAACCTTGCCGGGCGGGACATGGTGGACCTCCTCGGACTGCCGCTCAACCTCGACATGGTCGGCACGGCGTTCTCGGCGCTGGTCCTCGGACCCTGGTGGGGCGCCCTCGTCGGGCTGACCACCAACGTCGCCGGCACTGCGGTCAGTGGTCCCGACTCCCTGTGGTTCGCCCCGGTGAACGTCGTCGGCGCCCTCGTCTGGGGGTACGCCGCGCGGCGATGGCGCATGGGGAGGTCGATCCCGCAGTTCTTCCTGCTCAACGTGCTCGTCGCCGTCACCTGCACGGCCGTGGCGACGATCACGATCGTGGTCCTGCTCGGCGGAGTCACCGGTCACGGCGCCGATGACATCACCGCCTCGGTGTTGGAGATGAGCCACTCCCTGTGGGTCTCGGTCTCGGTCTCCAACCTGCTGACCTCGGTCAGCGACAAGCTGATCGCCGGCTTCGCGTCACTGGCCCTGATCGAGGCACTGCCGGCCGCCATGCGGGTGTGGGTGCCCTCGAGCTGGATGAGGGGGGACCCGGCCTAGCAGATGGCTGTTCGGGCTTGTTCGGGATTGCCCGAACCCGGCCGAACACGCCCCGACCACCCCGCGACCCGTCCAAACTTATTGGTGCAGCACCTGCCAGTCAGCGTTCCGGGGTCCACACGGGGGTGGGACCCCGGAGCGCTGCGAAATGCCTGCCACCTCGGCGATAGGGTCGGCTCGTGCGTATTGCGAGATTCACTGCTGGGGATGAGCCGATGTACGGCGTGGTCACGGGCGAGGTCGACGAGTTCGGCCAGCCTGCCGAGGACACGATCGTCGTGGCGCTGGCCGGCGACCCCCTCTATGTCGGCGTCAAGATCCTCGACCAGGAGTTCAAGCTGGCGGACGTGCGCCTGCTGGCGCCGGTCCTGCCCCGGAGCAAGGTGATCGGGATCGGACGCAACTACGCCGCCCACGCCGCCGAGATGGGCAGCGACGTCCCGACCGAGCCGCTGATGTTCATCAAGCCCAACACCAGCGTCGTCGGCCCCGGCGACCCGATCTTCTACCCCGCCCAGTCCAGCAACGTGCACTTCGAGGGAGAGCTGGCCGTCGTGATCGGCCGCATCTGCCGTGACGTGCCGCCTCAGCAGGCGACCGACGTGATCTACGGCTACACGATCGCCAACGACGTCACCGCCCGTGACCTGCAGCAGAGCGACGTCCAGTTCACCCGTGCCAAGGGCTTCGACTCGTTCTGCCCTCTGGGCCCGTGGATAGAGACCGACCTCGATCCCCAGACCTTCGCCGACGGCGTCCGGATCCAGACGCACCTCAACGGCGATCTCAAGCAGGACGGGTCGACCAGCGACCTGATCTTCGACATCCCCACCCTGATCGCCTACGTCTCCAGCGTCATGACGCTGCTGCCCGGCGACGTCATCCTCACCGGCACCCCAGCAGGCGTCGGCCCCATGGAGGTCGGCGACGAGGTGGAAGTGTCCATCGCCGGCCTCGGAACCCTCACGAACCAGGTGGCATCTCGTTGAGCAACGTCCGCGTCCGCTTCTGCCCGTCCCCGACCGGCTCGCCGCACGTCGGCCTCGCCCGCACGGCGCTCTTCAACTGGGCCTTCGCGCGCCACCACGGCGGCACGATCGTCTTCCGGATGGAGGACACCGACAAGGAGCGCAGCACCCAGGAGTCCTACGACGGGATCCTCGACCTGTGGCGCTGGCTCGGCTTCACGTGGGACGAGGGCATCGAGGTCGGTGGCCCGCACGGACCGTACAAGCAGAGCGAGCGCGGCGAGATCTACGCCGATGCGCTGGCGCGGCTGCGCGACTCGGCGTACACCTATGAGTGCTTCTGCACCACCGAGGAGGTCGACGCGCGGCGCAAGGCCTCGGGCTCCAAGATGATGGGCTACGACGGCTTCTGCCGGAGCCTCACCGACGAGCAGCGCGCGGACTTCGAGACCGGGGCTCGCAAGCCGATCGTGCGGTTCCGGATGCCCGACGGGTCGATCACCTGGAACGACCTGGTCCGCGGCGACATCACGTTCGAGACCGAGAACGTGCCCGACTTCGCCCTCTGCCGCGCCAACGGGGACCCGCTCTACACGCTCGTCAACCCGGTCGACGACGCCCTGATGGAGATCACCCATGTGCTGCGTGGCGAGGACCTGCTGTCGAGCACACCTCGCCAGCTCGCCCTCTTCGAGGCCCTGAAGGAGGTCGGGATCGCCACGGCGACTCCGAGCTACGGGCACCTGCCCTACGTGATGGGGCAGGGCAACAAGAAGCTCTCCAAGCGCGACCCCGAGGCGCACGCCCTGGCCTATCGCGACCAGGGCTTCGTGCCCGAGGGACTGCTCAACTACCTGGCGCTGCTCGGCTGGGCGATCTCCGGGGACCGAGACATCTTCTCGCTCGAGGAGATGGTCGAGGCGTTCGAGATCGGTGACGTCAATCCCAACCCGGCGCGTTTCGACCTGAAGAAGGCCGAGGCGATCAACGCCTCGCACATGCGACTGCTGTCGGTGGAGGACCTCACCCACCGGGCGCTGCCGTTCCTCAAGGCTGCGGGCGTGGTCGGCGACCCCGTCCGCGACGCGGACGCGCAGCTCCTCGAGTTGGCGATGCCCCTGGTGGCCGAGCGGATCAACAAGCTGACCGAGGCGGTCGACATGCTCGACTTCCTCTTCGTCGCCGACGACGACTTCATCCGCACCGATGACCTCGACGGTCCCGGGCGCGACGTCGTGAAGGCGGCGTACGACGCACTGTCGGCCCTCGACGTCTGGAGCACCTCCGCCATCGATGAGGCACTGCGCGCCAAGCTCGTGGACGAGCTCGGGCTCAAGCCGCGCAACGCGTTCGGTCCGGTCCGGATCGCGGTCTCGGGACGCAAGATCAGCCCGCCGCTGTTCGAGTCGCTCGAGCTGCTCGGTCGCGGACGCTCCCTCGCGCGGCTGCACGACGCGATGTCTGACTGAGCGATGCCCACACCGCTCGAGTACCACCAGCTCCATCGCCTCGGCCGGCCCGGCAGGTGGCGGCCGATCGTGGGCGTGCCGCTCCTGGTGTTCGCGACCTTCGTCCTGGCGCCGCTGGCCGCGTTCGTTCCGGTGATCGGATGGCTGCTCGTCACCGGCGAGCCGGTCGTCGCCGGGCTCGACGCGGCGCTCGACCTCGACCACGTCACCCCGCTGGGCCTGGCCTACGTCAACATCGTCCTCGCCGCGGCGATCCCGATCGCCATCCTGGTCAACCTCGCCCTGCACGGATTGGGGCCGGGATGGCTGACGTCGGTCGCGCGCCGGATCCGCTGGCGCTTCTTCGGGGCGTGCCTGGGACTCTCCGCGGTGGCCCTGCTCGCCACCGTGATGGTGTCCAGCGTCGTGCCACAGGGCGGCGGGACCGGGGTGACGGGTGAGGCGAACGCCTTCACCTCCACGACGCGCGACTTCCTGCTCGTCGTGGTCATCCTCACGCCCCTGCAGGCGGCGGGGGAGGAGTTCGCGTTCCGCGGCTACCTCATGCAGGCCTTCGGCGGGATCTTCGGCAGCAGGGCTGTCACGGTGCTGCTGTCGTCGCTGCTCTTCGCCCTCGCGCACGGCATCGGCCAGGACCTGCCCATCTTCGTCGACCGCTTCGCGTTCGGGCTGGTGGCGGGTGCTCTCGTGATCCTCACCGGCGGGCTCGAGGCCGGCATCGCCATGCACGTGCTGAACAACTTCCTGGCCTTCGGCCTGGCCCTGGCCTTCACCGACATGAGCAGTGCCCTGAACCCGACGGGCGGCACGTGGTGGAGCCTGCCGGGGACGCTGACGCAGTCCCTCGTCTACCTCGTCCTGGCGACCTGGGTGGCGCGGAGGATGGGACTTCGGAGCACCGTCGCCGCTGACACCGGTCTGGTCCCCAGCCAAGGAGGCACCTGAGCAATGTCGGAGATCATGTCGAGGCGAGACCTGGAGTTCCTGCTGTACGAGTGGCTCGACGTCGAAGACCTCACGACCCGGACGAGGTATGCCGACCACTCGCGCGAGACGTTCGACGGCGTCCTCGGGCTCAGCGAGCGACTGGCCACGGATCTGTTCGCCCCGCACAACCGCGCCGCCGACCTGACAGAGCCGAGCTGGGACGGCCAGGACGTGCACCTGCTGCCGGAGGTGAAGCAGGCGGTGGACGCCTATGCCGCGGCCGATCTGCTGCGCCTGGGCTTTGACGAGGAGCACGGCGGGCTGCAGCTTCCCACTGTGGTGAGCGTGGCAGCCGGCGCCTGGTTCGCCGCCGCGAACATCGGCACCACGGGCTACCTCTCACTCACCGCCGGCAACGCCAACCTGCTGGTGGAGCACGCGAGCGCCGAGCTGGTGGACAGGTTCGTGCCCGCCCTCCTGGCGGGGCGATTCCTCGGCACGATGGCGCTCTCCGAGCCGCAGGCCGGCTCCAACCTCGCCGACATCACCACGCGCGCCGTCCCCCAGGACGACGGGACCTACCGGGTCTTCGGCCAGAAGATGTGGATCTCTGCCGGCGACCACGCGCTCGCGGACAACATCGTGCACCTGGTGCTGGCCAAGATCCCGGGCGGCCCGGCGGGCACCCGCGGCATCTCCCGGCTCCTGGTTCCCAAGATCATCGTCGCGATCGACGGAAGCCTCGGCGAGCGCAACGACGTGGTGCTCACCGGCATCAACCACAAGATGGGCTGGCGCGGCACCGTCAACACGGCACCGAGCTTCGGCTCGGGTGCGTTCACCCCGGGCGGGCAGCCGGGGGCGGTCGGCTATCTGGTCGGCGAGCCGCATCGCGGGTTGTCCGCCATGTTCACGATGATGAACGAGGCCCGGATCGGGGTCGGGCTCGCCGGCGCCGCGCTGGGCTACACCGGCTACCTGAAGTCCCTGGCCTACGCGCGCTCGCGTCCGCAGGGCCGACCGGTGACATCCGGCCCGGACGAGCCCCAGGTCGCCCTGGTCGAGCACGCCGACGTACGCCGCATGCTGTTGGCGCAGAAGGCGTACGTCGAGGGAGCGCTCGCCCTCGTGCTCTATGCCGCAAGGGTGTACGACGACCTGCTCACCGCCTCCTCGCAGGAGGCGCGCACCGAGGCGGCCCAGCTTCTCGAGGTGCTCACCCCGATCGCCAAGGACTGGCCGTCCCAGTGGTGCCTGGAGGCCAACAGCCTCGCCATCCAAGTGCTCGGAGGTGCCGGCTACACCCGCGACCACGACGTCGAGCAGCACTACCGCGACAACCGCCTCAACCAGATCCACGAAGGCACCCACGGCATCCAGGGGCTCGACCTCCTCGGGCGCAAGGTGCTCGCCGACGGAGGAGCGCGCCTGCAGGTGCTCGGCGCTCGCATGGCCGCGACCATTCAGCGCGCGACCGCGCTCGGGGGAGATGCCGCTGACTTCGCGGGTCGTCTCCAGGAGTCCCTGGACCAGCTGACCAGCACCGTCGGTTCGCTCGCCGGACTCGGTGACCCGGACCGGATGATGGCGAACTCGACCGTCTTCCTGGAGGCAGCCGGGCACGTGGTGGTGGCATGGATCTGGCTGGAGCAGCTGATCGCCTGCTCGGCCAAGACCGGCGACTTCTACGACGGCAAGCGCCACGCAGCGGCCTACTTCTTCCGGTGGGAGCTGCCCCGCACGCGTGCCCAGTTCGACCTGCTGGCGTCGGGCGACGACACCACCTTGAGCATGCGTCCGGCCTGGTTCTGAGGTCGGGGATGCGACCCGTTTTGGAGGGCCTCCGATCCCGCGTGTAAGGTTTCCTACTGGTCCTGACGCTGCGTCGGAGGGACCGAAACCAGTAAGTCAGTGGGATATGGTGTAATTGGCAACACGACTGGTTCTGGTCCAGTTATTCTAGGTTCGAGTCCTAGTATCCCAGCGACAGCAGTATCGATGCTCTGGCCCCGTTTCGGCGGGGGTCGGGATTTGGTTCGAAAGTCAAGGCTAGGCTAGAGTTTGGCGCTGTTGTGCCAGGTGAATTGCCTCAGCAGTCCAGCTGGTTGGGCCCCCGTTGTGTAGCGGCCTAGCACGCCGCCCTCTCACGGCGGTAGCGCCGGTTCGAATCCGGTCGGGGGTACAGGTCCGACAAGGGGCCCTGACCAGCGGAAACGCTGGCCGGGGCCTCTTCGACATTTTCACCCGTTTCGGGCTGGGGCCACACTGGGGCCACACTGGGCAACGCCCTCAGGGTGTCGCGCCGCCGATGGGCGGCGGTCCGGGCGCGATCCATCGCCTCGCCGACCTCGTCGAGCCGGTCGTCGAACAGGTGACCGTAGGTGTCGAGGGTCATCGTCGCTGAGCTGTGCCCGAGCATCTGCTGGACGACCTTGACATCGGCGCCACCGGCGATCGCGAGGCTTGCCGCGGTATGCCGGAGCTCGTGCGGGTGAAGGTCGGGCACGCCGTACCGGCGACCCACCGCTCATACGTGTCGCCGTCCATCGACCCCGGGTGCTCGACGCCGTCCGGGGTCGCGGTGAGTCGCTCGGCAACCCCGGTGCCTTCGTCGAGGTAGTAGTCATCAGCGCGGGACCGATCTCGATC